>CALKYD010000095.1 GCA_938003605.1 uncultured Sulfolobales archaeon
TTAATGAAGGCTATAAGGAGAGTGCACTTAATAGTGAACAGCATGATTTCAGACGCCTTTAAAGCATTTAAGACTATCAATACTGATGTAGCTGAAGCAGTTATTCAAAGAGATGATGAAGTGGATAGATTCCACTTCGTTATATCTAGACAGCTATCCATAGCTCTACTGGACTTTAAAGTAATGGAGTCTCTGGGGCTAACGAGCTCTGTTGAAGCACTTAACTACAGAATATTGGCGAGAAACATGGAGAGAATAGCCGACCACTCTGTAAACATAGCTAGACTCACTTACATTAGGCCAGTCGAATGCAAGTACTGCGATGAACTAGTGGACTTTGGAGATAAAGCTCTAGAGATCTTCAATACAGCAATGGATTCAGTATACAAGCTCCACAGAAAGATCGCTGAAGAAGTCATAAGCGTTAACGCAAAGTTCTTAAAGGATCTACGTGAAGTCGTGTTCAATAAGATCATGGTTGATCAAGAGGTTACCCCAAGCGAAAGAGTCATAAGCGTAATGATGTACGACAGCCTTAGGAGAATAATGCGTTACAGCAACGGCATAGCTGAGTCAGCGTTAAACATTAAGGCAGCTAAGGAGTCATTGATAGAAGTTAAGTAGACTACGTCACGTGCAGTGAAGTGCGAGCACCTGTAAGCATTTGTAAACAAAGGCCAACTCACTAGTGGAAACACTGGCGTCATTAAGTACTGTTAGTGGGGAGAATGATTGTGCATAAAGCTAAAGTAAATGCGCTCAGCTAAGCTAGACGTTAATACGCCTAACAGCACTCCTCCAACAACGTCGGTAAACCAATGCGCTCCAACAACCATTCTTGAAAAACACGTTAGTAGCACAAAGACCGTTGAGGCGGGCTTAAGCGACTTATACTTCTTAAACAAGTAATAGGCTATTACAGTTGCACGAGTGGAGTGGCCTGATGGATAGGAGTAGGCTTCGAAAATGCTTCCACTGGTGTTAGTAGGCCTAGGCACAGCCGTTAACACCTTCAATACGATGACTAAAGCCTGGGAAGCCATAAATGACGCTAATAGGGGTAATACAGTGTTTAAAGCGCTTCCTCTCTTCCTTAAATACTCAACTACTGAAACAGCTGCTAACATAGCGGCTGAAGCACTTAAGTCAGAAAGCATTGATACGTAGAGCCAGGCGCTAGAGCTATATGGCTCAACTAGTTCGGCTAGAAGTAAGTCTATGGATTTAGAGTATTCAAATACTACTGCAATTGTAAGGACAGTAAGCGAAAAAGCTGTTAGAGCTATTGATAGTCTCTCACTCAATCTAACTACCTCTCTACACTGCTTAGCGTACATGCAAAGCCTTAAATTGCTTTAAAATTAACGGAGCCAACTCTAAAAGAGGTGTATGGCGTTGAACCTCTACGCATTAATAGTCTGGTTCATCACTGTCTACGGCAAGATCTTCGCCATACTGAACCCCTTCTCAGCCATACCTATATTCATTAGCTTGACTGAGGGCACGAGTAGTGAGGAGAGGAAGAGAATTGTAAAGAAGGCCTTTTTAGCCATGGTCATTATGGTCACAGCGTTTACTCTAATAGGGATATGGGTGCTCGAGTTCCTGGGAATATCCATAGCTTCACTCAGAATAGCTGGTGGAGCAATACTCTTCGTACTAGCTATGGATATGCTGGGAGACATGCCTAGGACTAAGAAACTTGAGGAGACTGAAATAGCTGTTATACCAATAGCTACTCCACTGCTTGTTGGGCCAGGTACTCTGACTACAATAATAGTTCTAACGGCTGAAAACCCGTCACTGCAGGGCTATGCCCTAATACTCTTAGCTTCTCTAACAGCTGTAGCGACTGCTGCAATTATATTGAGGTACTCGCTGCTGCTCGCTAAAGTTTTGAGTAAGTCGTTTATTAGAGCTCTAGCTAGATTCATGTCTCTAATAATAGCTGCAACAGCTGTGGAGCTAATTAGGATGGGCGTGAATGAGTGGATCGTGGAGTTGGCCAAGTGATCTGCTTTGAGGAACACGCTATGCGAACTTAGTGATAGTTCTTTCTACAGCCTTAATCCACCCGTTTGGAGGAGCTTCGGGGGAGATTACGTAGTCAAGCCTTCTCAAAGAGATCCTCCTACTACTTGAAACAACTATGGCTACGTCCATTAAATCAAGGAAGTCTTCGTCAATTTCTGAGTCTCCTAAACCAATTGTAGGCAAGTACTTAAAGAAGCTATTCCTTAAGAACTCTCTAACAGCTCTCCCCTTACTGCTAGTTGATACGTGTATGAACTTGCTTGTAGCCATAGTTGTTAAACCGATTGATTCAGCTGCCTCAGCTATTTCCTTAAAGCACGCTGCGTCATTAGTGTGGAAAGCCTCTGAGAAAAGCCTTCTTCTCGCCATTACTGCTTCCTCTAGGCTTAAACCAGTTAACTCACTTATTAGTTTAGGCGGCATCTTAGTAAGCCTAAGTACTTTGCTTGAACACTTCTCCTCAAGAACTTCAAGGTAATCCTCTATCTCAGTTAAGTGCCTAGCTACTTTTATGAAGTACATGTCTACGCAATGATCGCGTTGCCCCCCACCAAGAGCGAATTCATTTGAGTAATATATGGCTCCCCCGCCTTCAATTATTGCTGCACTTAGATCTACTCCGAGCTTCCTCCATAAATAGAGTACTTCACTCACGGTCTTCATGGTTACCGGGATTACTGGGAAGCCTAAGGAGATGAGTTTATTAATGTAGTGGCCTAAGTCTTCGGGAAGCACTCCATTGATTAGAGTTCCATCGATGTCCGTGAAGATCAGGGCCTTATACCTCAATGCTTTAAACACCAAATGCTTCAGCTAAATCGCTTCGAGAAATTAGTTCACTAAAGATCTTTTTAGTGTTCACCCCAAAAACGCTGTACTTCCTTGGCTCAGGGGGCTCGGCTTCATATAGGTATGATTCAAGGATCTTCCTTATATGCTCCCTTAACTTATCGTTAGCTAGCTTAGAGTGATATATGGTGCCTAAGCTTTCAGCAAGCATTTTTATTAAGTGTGCTTCTCCCTTCTCAGCGTGTATGTGCGGGTTTCTTGATTCAACTTGAAGTATCTCTATGTTGCCTGGAGCGAACTTGCATAAGCCTTCGCTAATCCCTAAGTAGCATTCCTCAAGTAACTCAACTAGTTCATATGTTTCTACGGCAAAGCTGCCTGCAAAGCCCATTCCCTTGGCTAGATCCATTGACATAGCGTGTTCACCGCTGTTACATGACTTAACTACGTCTGTCTCAAACCTTCTAATCATTGATAGCGCTTGATTAAATATGCTGTTCACTTGGCTTGACACTCTCCCACTCTTCCTAAAGTACTCTTCCCTAAGCCCTCCTTTGTAAGACCACACTACTCTAATCATTTTATACTTCGTCCTCAGGAACGATAGTCCTGTGTAGTAGATCCATGCATATTCATGGACTGCTCCAGGAACGTAGTTGTCTCCATCAATGAAGCCCACGTTCCTCGCTCCCACGGCATCTGCTGCGAGTACTCCGAGAACTATTCCTTCGCCTTTCCCATACCTGACTAAGCCGTCTGAAGGATCTATAATGCCTTCAAGGTTTGTCCCATGCAGTAAGTCTGTTAATACTGGGTCTCTTTGGTGAATGAGCACTGCCTTTCTCCCAGTAATCGAGTGGAGGTTCTTCACTAAGCTGACTTCATGGGAGTACATGTCTACTGGGTACCTAGATGAAGCTGAAATCACTATTAATGGTGAGTACAGGGGGATTGCCTTTATTACTCCATCAAGTACGTCGGGGTCTTCATCTCTAACTGCCACCACTATAGCTGTTGACTCAGCAATGTTCTCTAAAGCAGCGCTATCCAAGCTGAATACACCGTACTTCTTCTCAAAGCCTAAAGCGTCCAGGCTTACGACTCTGCTCACATCATATATCCTGACTGCTCCATAAGTTTCAAACCTTGCAGGAACCCTGATGAGCATTTTGAGACGCCTGAAAGATCTTGTATACGCACTCTCTGCAAAATAGTTTAAAGGTTAAATAGTTAATAAAGCATTAAAGCTCTATGCAGTGATTAAGTGAGCGGGTGATCTAAGTGGTTGAGTATAGAGTTAAGGACTTAGGCCTAGCGGATCAGGGGTCATTGAAGATTGAATGGGCTGAGAGACACATGCCTGTATTAATGAGGCTTAGGGAGAAGGGGGCTGTTGAAAGAAAGCTGAAGGGCTTAACTATTGGGGCAGTACTGCACGTAACCAAGGAGACATCAGTACTAGTTAAGGCTTTAGTTGATGCAGGCGCTGAAGTATGGCTTGCGGGGAGCAATCCATTGTCAACTCAAGACGACGTAGCGGCAGCTTTAGTTAAGTATGGCGTAAACGTGTTTGCTTGGCGTGGAGAGAGCAGTGAAGAGTACTATTGGTGTATAAGGAGGGTGGCTGAAGCAGGTCCGGACTTAGTTATAGATGATGGAGCTGATCTACATGTATTGCTGCACAAAGATTACGTAGGCGCAGTCTCTGAAGTAATTGGGGGGACTGAAGAAACTACTACTGGAGTCTTAAGGCTGAAAGCCCTTGAGGAAGAGGGCTTATTGAAATACCCAGTTATAGCTGTTAACAATGCTTACACAAAGTACTTATTCGACAATAGGTATGGAACGGGGCAGAGCACATTTGACGGAGTGCTCAGAGCCACGAACATACTGGTGGCAGGCAAAGTAGTTGTAGTAGCAGGCTATGGATGGGTTGGCAGAGGAATTGCTCTAAGGGCTAGAGGGCTTGGAGCTAGGAGAGTAATAGTGACTGAAGTCAATCCCATTAAAGCCCTGGAAGCTGTCTTCGATGGATTTGAAGTAATGCCTATGGCTGAGGCAGCTAAGGTAGGGGATGTATTCATAACTGCAACAGGCAACATTAAGGTTATTAGGAGGGAGCACATGGAATTAATGAAGGATGGAGCCATACTAGCTAACGCAGGTCACTTCAACGTAGAGATCTGGATACCTGACTTAGAAGCCCTGGCGAAGTCTAAGAGAAGGATTAGGGAATACGTTGAAGAATACACGTTAGTGGATGGAAGGAGGCTGTACCTGCTAGCTGATGGAAGGCTTGTGAATTTAGCTGCAGCAGAAGGCCATCCAAGCGAAGTCATGGACATGAGTTTCGCAAATCAATTCCTAGCAATAGAGTACTTGTCTGAAAACAGGCACAGAATACCAGTTAAAGTACATGATCAACCAATGGAGTTAGACTACTTAGTGGCTAAGCTAAAGCTTGAGACAATGGGAATAACAATAGATGAACTGACGAATGAACAAATCGAGTACGCGAAATCATGGAGCTACGGCACATAGAGAAAGAACATCCCCTCCGCTAGTAAAACTTATTTCCCCTTTTATAAAAAAGAAATCAGAGGGCCCGTAGCTCAGCC
>CALKYD010000096.1 GCA_938003605.1 uncultured Sulfolobales archaeon
TATGATGAAGCGCCTGCTAGACTTCGTAGAATCATCTTCAAGCCAAGCAACGATCGTTGAGCGTGCGCCGGGTGAGAAAAGAGTCTTAAAGAAGTATTCGGGAGGAATAGGGTTAATCAAGTGGTTTATAGTTAAAGCAGCTACAATACCCATGCCTCTATACCCTATAGCTTTTAATCCCAAAATTAGGATGCAGAGGGAGCTGAGCTTTTTTGAACACATGAGTAAATACATGAAGATGCCTAAAATTTATGAAGTCTCATGGGATGAACTAAGCGTTGAAAGAGAGTATGTAGTAGGCGAGTCCATATATAAGAGTAGTGAAGAGGAAGTCTTTAGAAAACTAGGTGAAGCCATAGGTATAGTGCACTCCCACGAGCGAGCTCTCGGAGACTCTAAGTGCAGTAACTTCATAGAGTCTTCAAGTGGCGACGTCGTGATCGTTGATGCTGAACAAGCTATTGAAACTACTAACGTTGAGCACTACGCGTGGGATGTAATAGTTCTTGTAGCTACACTAGGTTATACAACCAACAATATATTGGATGTGAGGGGGTTTAAGAGTAAGGTGAAGTCCATTCTAGAAGGCTATGTAAGCACGTATAATACGAGTACTCTGAAGGCCATTGTAGATGATGCAGGGCTTAAAGCATTTCTCTTAATAACTACTCCAACACCCTTCAACTTCGTTGTTCTAGAAGTAATTAAGGAAGTCGTAGCTTAATCGATCAGACGGGAGTTCTCGCTTCTTCATCGCGGAAGTACTCGTAAGCGGTGAGCTTCATCACTCCGCAAGTTCACTGAATGCAAGTAG
Source organism: uncultured Sulfolobales archaeon (assembly GCA_938003605.1). The sequence continues at coordinate 815 of CALKYD010000096.1, forward strand.
CTTAAGTACTTTTAAAACCTAGCGCAGCATTGAATTAATGCATGGTAGATGAAGCCGGCATGGTCCTCGGAATAGCTTACTCAACTATAGATCCTGCTGGAACAGGCATAGCTAAGGCATTACTTAAGCTTTTGGATGGTAGGAAGTGTGGGGCTTGTAGAGGCGCTGTTGAATGTACTTGCATTGATCATGTAGTTATGGCCGGCTTCAACGAGGAAGTCATATACTTTGACTTCCTGGAGGAAAGGCTTCCAGCAGATTCATACGTAGTCCTCTCAAGACACAGCAGCAGCCATGGAGTTAAGAGCTATACTGTGCACCATACTGGGAACATAGGTCCTGAGGCACTCTATGGTGGTAAGCCGTTTTCACTGGGAGTAGCTTATCCAGAGGCTTCTCTAAGGCTGCTTAAGAGCCTTAAGAGGATAGCTGAGGAGCTTGGAAGGCTTGAACTCTACGAAGTATGCTATGAGGCAACACACCACGGTCCAACGGAAGTCAATAAACCACTAGCTTTCATTGAAATAGGGAGTGTAGAAGAAGACTGGAGCAATAGAGTGAACCACGAAGTAGTGGCATTGGCGGTAAGCGAACTAATTACGGAAGGAGTTATGAGTAATTGCATGCCTGTGCTCGGCGTGGGGGGAGGGCACTATCCTGAAAAGCACACTGAAAAAGCTCTAAGAGAAGGATATTGCTATGGCCACATAATAGCCAAGCACTCGTTGAGTAACATCTCATGGGAGATCTTGGAGAAAGCATTTAAAAGGACTTCGCTTCAGCCAGTTAAGATAATTGTGGAAAAGAAGGGGACGAAAGTCGGGCATAGGGAGTTACTGGAGGCATATGCGCATCACTGCAACTTATCCATAGATTACATATGAGATCTCTTCATAACTTCTCATGATGCTGCACTACTAGTTCCGCAAAGGCTTAACGGGATTAGCGCACTAACGCCAAGTTGATTGGAGGAGCTCGAAGTACGTTTTCTCAACAACTTCATACCTGATCTTTAAATTCCTCAGGAAATCCTCTATGTACTCCCTCTCGCCCTCGACTTCCATGAATAACCCTAAGTTGCTTAAGTAATCTACTGTAACTAAAGTGTTGAAGCACTTAAATAAGCTCCTCTCCTTCGATATCACGGCTAAGACTTTGAATCCTAGAGCTTCAAGTATTTCAACTATTTCTTTCCCACTGACTTCGACTTCTAACTCGAGCCTCTCCTTAAATGCTCCGCCGAGCCTTCTCCCCTTATACGTTACGAAGTACTTGGTTTTACCTGTGGATGTGCTGACTTCCTCTCTAACTCTGATGGCTTCATCTAGGCTTGACATATTTATACATGGGTGGGTGAAGTAGTAGTCGTTGTGGATTACGTCGCCTAACGCTGTGCACCCGCTGCTCCTTAATGCATTGAAGGCCTCACTACGTTCGACATCGATGAGCCTTACCTTTACTTCAGTCTCAAGCCTCAACTCACTTTACCCTCCAATACTTAGAGAGAATTGCTATAGTCTCTTTATAGATGCTCATGGCTTCACCAAGTATTCCCGGAGGAGTTCTCGAGCCTCCGCTAGCTATAGGCTCCTCTATGGAAGCTAAGGCTGCAACGAATGCCGGCAATCCTTCCTCAAGCCCTGCTCCATACCCTCCTTCAAGCACTATGAAAGCGGGCTTACTCAGTGAATTGATCAACTTACCGAGCCCGTAAAAGGCCTTCGCTGTATACCTCAGCTCTGTAAGACCATCATTTACGTATCCATCAAACCCCGCTGACACAAGCACTACCTCAGGATCGTATTGTTTAGCTAAGTCAGTGATAGTATTGAACCATAGGCTGAGAGCGTCATCGCCGCTTAAAGGAGGTAAAACTATGTTTACATTATAACCCTCCCCCCTGCCAAGCCCTATTTCATTGATGCGCCCAGTGAATGGGTATAGAGTTCTGGGGTCTTGATGAATGTCGATTAGCATAACTTGATCTGTTTCATAAAATATCTCTTGAGTGCCATTGCCGTGGTGTGCATCGAAATCAATTATTAGGATGCCGCTAACTCCGCGCTCAATAAGGCTGGATGCAGCTAAAGCAATGTTGTTAAATATGCAGAATCCCTGAGTGAGGGCCCCTAAAGCCTTACCCCCTCTACCAGCGTGATGGCCGGGTGGCCTAAGTACGGCGAAGTATGTGCTTCGATCATTGTATGCTTTTAGAGCGTAACTAACCGCCGTCCCTATTGAGTATTTTAAGGCATTTAAAGTGGTTCTAGATACGTACGTATCTGGATCTATCTCGCATGGAGCCTTATTCAATAATTCCTTAACGTAATCAACGTATCCTTTAGCGTGTACTTTAAGGGCTTCATCTATTTCACCTTCGATCGGTAAATGCCAATTGATGGAGCTCTTTAAGCCATGCCTAGCCAGGCCCGTTAACACTCTCCGCATTCTCCCAGGGTTCTCCGGGTGCCTAATGTGGGGGCTGTGGTTTAACCTAAATACATCGCTGTAAACTAAGTTAACATTGCTCAAGCTACCACCAGCACCTGCTTTTAACGTGAGACAGAGTACTATTTCGTTTCAACATTAAAGCTCTATTTAAGTGGCTTAGATGGCCAGCAATGTAGTCGTGAACTTCGTTAATTGAAGTCAGATACCCTAGTTCCCTGAGCTTATCTTTAACAAAGCTATCTTTAGCTAGGAGCTCTACGAATTCTTTAGCCAGGTTCTTGTTCTTAGAGTTTGCAGTTACGTAAGCTACTTGGCTATGTACGTGGAATTCGTACCCGCACTTCCATGGGTATATAGGCTCAGCAACTCCTCTCAAGTCATCCCTATATATATGCCATAGAAAGGCTGCATCAATTCCCCCAAACTTAAGCAGCATAAGTAGCTCTTGAGCATCCCTCGCTTGAACCACTACTTTGCTCAATAGCTTATCTCTGTTAGCTGATTGATTAATTATGTAGTAAGCCTCTGCACCTATTGGAGCCACCTTAGGGTTAGCCACCCCTATTTTAACGTCGAGCAAGGCTAAGTCATCGACACATTTAACTACTGAGCTTAAGTCATCTCTAACGAAAAGTGCTGGGAGAACGTATGCAAAGTTAACTACAGACTCGGGAACTACTAGTCCGCGGGCTGCAGCGACTTCACCAAATTCACTTGAAGCAAACACAACTACATCAGCTTGAACACCTGCTTCTAGCTTAGCTAGGATAGTTCCGGAAGCTGCGTAGTCCACGAGTGCTTTAACGCTGAAAAGCTCTTTAAATCTCTCAATAGTTAAATCGACAATGGGCTTGCTTGCGGGTGCTGCTATAATGTGGATTACAATATTCCTCTCCTCGTTAACCTGGCTTAAGTAGAGGAATTCAAGGACTGCTAGTGAAGACGCTGTAGCCAGCAGTAATAGTATGTATAAGTCAAGAGGCTTTTTCAATTAAAGCACCACGCCCTAAGAGCTCCTTTACATAAATCCTTGGCTCACCTAAGTAGGCTATTCTCCCTTCACTGAGTACAGCAACTTTATTAACTATCGACAGGTCATTAACGTCGTTAGTCGCCATTACTACAGCGAAGTCATTCATTGATGATAGCAGCTTCTTTAGCTCAGTTCTTAGGGCTTCCCTAAACTCAGGATCTATGTTGCTGAAGGGCTCATCTAGCACCAAGATCTTTGGGTGCAATGCTAGGGCTCTAGCTAGTGCAACTCTCTGTTTTTGGCCGCCTGATAGCTCCCTAGGGTACTTATCCTTAAATTCGCTCATTTCAACTAACTTAAGTACTTCAGTAACTCTCTTCATTAACTCACTATTTGAGAGCCCTAATGGCTTCAGGGCATACGCTACGTTTTCATAAACGCTCATGTGGGGGTAGAGTAAGTAGTTTTGAGGCACATAGCCTACCCCCCTCCTTCCTGGAGGTACATTAATTGCTATATGGCCTTTCGATGCCTTAAAGACTGTTGTTCCATTAATCTCTATGCAGCCTTCTTCTGGGAGCACTATGCCCACTATGGATTTCAATAGGGTGGTTTTCCCAGAGCCGTTGCGCCCAAGTATGGCGATCCAACCCCCTCTTTCAACGTACATAGACTTTACTAAAAGCTTGAAGTCTCGATAGCTCTTCACCAGTTCTTTAATGACTAGCATCAGTGGGCTCCCCCCACAATGAGTTGACTGCAGCTACTACTGCTACCCCTATAATCATTGATAATAGTATTAGGGCTAACGCTAGTGTGAAGTCTCCTGAGCCAATGGCTATATAGATTGTTGTTGGGAGAGTGGATGTTTTGAATAACGTAGCTCCAGCAACCATGACTGTTGCCCCAAAGTCTGTGAAGGCCCTTAGAAACCCCATTAGATATGATGCTAGCAACCCTCTTCTAGACATAGGTATCACGACGTTAATTAATGTACTAAACCAGCTGTGCCCTAGGGCTCTAGACAGCTCTTCGTAATCTACGTCCAGGCCGCTAAACACTCCCTTCAGCGAAGTCGTCATAACTGAAGTAGCTATCAGTGTTTGAACTAGGACTATCCCCTTAGCATTGTAAACTATGTTCAGCAAGTCATTTAACGCTCTTCCGGGAGGCGTCTTCAGTAACGTGAAGAGCATTAGTGTGCCTAAGGCAACTGGAGACATGGATATTGGGGAGGCTACTAACACGTCTAGCGCCATCCTTAGCTTAAATCTACATCTAGCTAAGGCGTAAGCAAGCGGGATTGAGATCGCTAAAGCAATTATGGATGACAGTGTTGCTGTAGCGAAGCTAAGTTTAATTGCGAAGAGAGCTTCACTAGACAGCAGGGCTCTCGTAAAGCCACCTATCGATGTACTTAGCAACAAGCTTGCAACAATGTAGGTAGCTAAGGCTAACGCGATGCATGTCGTTAACGTTAGCCACTTAGATTCCTTCACACCAAAGCCCCCCGCAGTCCATAGATATGCAGGTTTGTAATTAAAGTAATGTTACTGAAAACTAAAATAACTATTGTTAAGCATTAAGGGACTTCCAGCCTTAATCCAATGATTGAACTGACTTAAGCCCTTGCAAAGCATTTAACTTAAATATGTGTACAGTAACTCCTATGCTGAGGCGAAGTATTTGATGAAAGATCGATTGTTGGCTGTTCTGCCAATTCTAATCCTAATACTACTAGTTGCTGCAGTGCTTGAAGTGCGGGCTCAGTCTGACAGGTCTTTAAGGATCATTGTGCATACTGCAGGTGAAGTATCCAAGTATGGAGACCTTCTTAGAGCTCATGGAGTTATTCATGGAGAGATAAGCGAGCTCAATGCTATAGTAATGGAGGTTCCGGAGAGCTCTGTTAAAACACTCATGAAGTTCCCATTCGTTAAACACGTCGAGCGCGATGAGAAGTACAGTGCTTTAAGTGAAGTAACGTGGAACATAGAAATGATTAATGCTACAAGCGTCTGGATTAACTACAGCCCTACTTACAGTGATGCAGCTTATGGATACAGTGAGTCGATAAGAGTGGCAGTTGTAGACACTGGCATAGACTACAACCACCAGGATCTCAAAGGATCTATCTCCTGGTGTGTAGTGTCGCTAAATAACGGTAGAACATTCTATAGAGGGACGAACTTGAGGAACTGCAAGGATTTAAACGGTCATGGAACCCACGTAGCTGGAATAATTGCGGCAAGACTTAATGGGGTTGGGGTAGCTGGAGCAGCTCCCAAGGCGTATTTATACGCTGTGAGAGTCCTCGACGCTAGCGGCAGCGGCTATGTATCAGATGTAGCTAAGGGAATTGTTGAGGCGACGAAAGGCCCCGACGGCATTGCGGGCACTTCAGATGATGCGGATGTAATCAGTATGTCGCTTGGAGGCCCTGATAGCAGCTTACTCCACGGTGCAGTGGCTTACGCATACAGTTATAACGTTACCTTAGTTGCAGCCTCAGGCAATGAAGGAGCGAGTGATCCAAGTTATCCAGCGCGCTATCCAGAAGTAATTGCGGTAGGAGCTATCGATATCAATTACAATGCTCCAGCGTGGAGCAATAGAAACCCTGATTTCGTAGCTCCTGGAGTAAACATATTGTCGACTTACCCAAACAATAAGTATGCATATATGAGCGGTACATCAATGGCCTGTCCTCACGTATCAGCTGCAATAGCGTTAATACAGGCTTTAAGGCTTGCCTCAGGCTTACCTAAGCTAGCTCCCGACGAAGTAAAGACAGTTCTTATAGAGACTGCTAGAGATTTAGGTTCACAGAGTTACGACAGTGTTTACGGATATGGGTTAATCGACGCATATAGTGCAGCAGCCATTGCATTGAGCAGCTAACTAACTGTTTTTAAATAGGGGTGGAGCGCCTAAACGCTCCACAAGCTTTATATTTACAGAAGGAGAGTCGATAATTTTGGAGGCTTAAGCAACTTATGGATTTAAAGGATGCAGTTAAAGAACTAGGTTTCATAGATTTTGGAGATATATGCAGAGATTGCAAAGCCAACTGCTGTAGAAGGTTTTACGCAGTTCTACTACCTGAGGAAGAGCCATTGTTTAAGGAGTCTTCATTTAATGTACCTACACCACTTGGAGCCGTAAAAGCTATAGGTTCAAAGGATGGAAAGCCCTGTCCTTACTTAAGTGAGGACAACTTATGTAAGATCTATCCAGTAAGGCCTTTTGACTGCAAGATATGGCCAGTGATCATGTACTACGACTCGAAGACGGGGGACAGAGTGATATACCTAGATCTTCAGTGCCCGGCAGTTACTGAGAATAGATTGCCGAAAGAAGTAGTGAACAAAATAGTGGAAGTTTTGAGGAAAACTAATGTAGATGAAGAGTGGCTTAAGAGATATACTCTCGCCCCTTGGCCAAATACACTTAGGGAAATAGCTGTTGTTCACAAAACAAAGTGACAAAAACTATTTAATAAAACGCTGAGTTTTTCCACTCACTACTTTCTGACAGTGGCTACTAAAGCGCCTAATATGAATCCTACAGCTATAGGCCCTACAGTCATTACTCCAAGGAACTTTAAGAAGTCATATATGGATTCCAGTAGCTGCTTTGACTGAGGCGCTATCTTACTTAAGAAGGCATCTATGGGTTCTCCAAGGCTCCACACGGACAATATTGCTCCAATGGCTAGACACGCTATGAATGCTAAAACGTACTTAATGACTTTTACACCAAAGTACCCTAAGCCAAATCCTAAGGCGAGTTGGATTAGCATAGTGACAAGCACTTTAGGGTTTTGGAGAGCCATAGTAAAGAAGTCCTCCCCGTTTGTGGAAGCACTTGTTTGAGCTAAAGCAATAGGTAGCGTAGTCATTAAAGCAATCAGTAGTACGTAAGTGCATAATGGTTTTAAAGCATTTCTCACGGAAGTTCACCAACATATTTACTAGTGCTCTAAGAGTATTTTAACTCGTTTAGAACGTAGTTTGCCGAGGCTGTGCAGGGATCACGTTACTAGCTTTGCATCAATGCTTCTACTTTAATGACACAGCTAAGTATCTAATCATATCTGCAGAGTCCTCACATCTATCTACAGCGTTCTCAAGGGAATCAACTACTTCATTTAATATAATGCATGTTGCTGGGTCAGAGTTCCTGCAGATCACCAGTACTTTCTCAAACGCTCTGCTCCTAATTTCATCTACTTCTTCCTCTATTTTCTCAACAGAGTCCGCTAGCTCAAGGGACTTCTTGAGGTCTTTAGTTAGCTCCAGCAGTGCTTCACGTAGCTTAGATATGGCCTCCTCGAACTTGCAGCACATCTCAGTCACGTCGTTCAATACTTCAGTGGGAATAGCTAGGTTTGTTTCAGCTGCTAACAGCAGCCTTCTAGCAGTGGACTTAGCGTGATCAGCTATGTAATCTATCCTGAATATTAGCTTCATGATTACTTCTCTATCTATTGGGTGTATTGACGACTCGAGCATGCCGCTTATTATATCCCTCTTTATTTGGTCAGCCATCCTCTCGGCATCAAATACAGTATTGTAGTGCTTCCTCACTCCATTAAAGTCTCCCTCTAGGAATGAATTAATGGTTCTCCTTAGGGATTCTGCGACTAAAGCTACTTTATCTAAGTGCTCAACGGCTCTACTTAGGTATTTCTCTTCAACTTTCTTAGAAATCCATATCCAGGCCGTCATCTAGGGACCCTCACTATACTACTTTTGTAAGTGTTAAATATATTGTAATGGATAAAAGGGCTGCTGCAGGCAGTGTAACTGTCCAAGAAGTAACTATTTTTAGAACAGTCCTCCAATTGATTTCGCTGAAACCTCTCCTCTTAGCTATGCCAACTCCAATTATTGAAGCCACCGTCGAGTACGTAGTTGATATAGGCATTCCGTACCCAAATAATATGTATGGCACTGTTGTAAACAGCCATACTACTAGGGCATTCGATAGCTCTGCAGCTAGGCCTGAAACAACATCTATTTTAGTTATCTTATACGCCGTAGTCTTCAAGACTCTTTTACCTAACGCTGATGCGCCAGCTATTATGCCAAGCGAACCTATGACTGAGAGGAATGACATGGCTTCATCTGTCGGCACACCTAAGTACTTCTTAGTGACGAATAAGTATGCTCCAGTGGCATTCGCAACATCATTTGCCCCAAATGAGTATGCTGAAAAAGCTAGTGAAGCTATGAGAAAGAACTCTAATATGACCCGGGATCTCGGGCTTCTCACAAATTCTGCGAGGAACTTTCTTAAAGCAATGTACATACATGCAGCTAAGGCCATAGAAGCTAGAGGTGATGTAATCCAGGATAGAACTATGTTTAACACAACCCTCCAGTTTACGTCATAAAAAGCGATCTTACCGATGACGATGTACGCTAACCCAATCCCTAAGACGCTCGCTGCAGCGCTATGCGTAGTGGATACAGGCATTCCGAGGAGTGTGGCAACAGTTACCCAAGTGAATGTAGCTAGGACTGCACTAACTGCTCCCACTAAATCTATTTCCGGAACAACTCCTCCACCAAGCGTTTTTATAACAAATCTCCCCTGTACAATAGATCCTATGAATACAAATGCGGAGAAAAGCAGGAGGGCCTTATTGAAGTCTATGACTCCAGCGCCAACAGCGCAGTCAGCTGGGTTAGCGAAATCATTTGCGCCTAGGCTAAAGGCTACCATAAAGCTTGCCGCTAAACCAATTACGTAAACGTAGTGCTCCAGCAATTGCAGCCCGTTGAAACTTAGGAAGCCTCGAGTTAAAAAATATTGTTGTTTACAGCCCTTGGTGTTTAGTTAGAAGGCTCATGAAATCGCTCAGTAAGCCTATAAGAAACTCAATGCACTTAGTCTCATTGAAGCCGCGGGCACTACATAGTTTCTCCATCCTCTCCCAACTCTCAATAGGCTCTACTAGAATAGCTGTACAGCTCTCTAAGGGTAAGTGAACTTTTATTGAATAGAGGCCTAGGAAAGCCCTTAGATCGCTCAGTACTTGAGATAGCTTAGGCGGTTGTTTCTGCTCACTACACACGTCTATTCCAAGCACTGTGTAAAGTCCCTGTCTATCGCGATGCGATAGCTCTACAACAATGATGACGTTCTCCCATTGCTTCAAGTACTTTAGGAGCTTCAAGGATTCCTCGCCCGAACTATTGTCTTAAGCCCATACTGTCTCTCCAGTTTCTCAGCGCATTCAGCGAATTTCTCAGCTGCTTCAGGTAAGTCGAATACTAGCGTGTCTCCATCCATTCTTGCAACATTTGCTTCAACGAGTTTCCTAACTATACTCCTTATGTTTCTTAAGTTCACTCCAGTAATGTTTGACAGCTCTGCTAGATCTATTTTCCTCGGCACTTCCCCGAGGACTGACAGTAGTTTAACGATTATGCTGGCTGGCTTAACGATGTTTCTTTTAACTACTTCTCTAGCTACATCGGCTCGCTCCACCTTAGGCATACTTATGTACTTTGAAGGTATTACGTCCTCACATGTGGTGGCTATGTCTGCTCTAGCTATGTAGTAGCTTAAGTACTGTATGAATGCCCTAAGGACGTCTTTAGCTATTGACTCAGGATCTATCCCCGTCTTAGAGCTCAGCTCTGCTAAAGCCCTGCTGGTAGCTTCATCTAGCTTTACGGCAATGCTTTTCAAGGCCTTAATCCCTCTATGGAAAGCCTTACTCTCATCTCGAATTCTTTAGCTATGGGTTCAGCTATCTTTATGACCTCGCTTGAATATTTAAGCTCTCCCTTAATTAGCCTAATAAGCCTCGGATGCTCTCTTCTATCAAAGGGCAGCGCCCTTATGCTAGCTAGCTTTGGGTGGGCGTAAAGTATGTTTGAGAAATCTATTGAGAAAGGCCCTTCGCTGAGTTCCCACTTCACGTTTACTTTACTGTACGCCTGCTTAACGTACCTCCTCACCATCTCTCTATAGTCATTGATGATCCTGGTTTCAACTGTTCTAAACCTCGTTAAAACAGCTCCAATGAACGCAGGGCGATCTGCTGGCGGCTGGCTTTTCACGTCCTCAATTAAGTACTTGAGTGAAACTAGGGAGAATACGCCTTTAGTGACCGGCGATATCAGTACGTCGCCTAACTTTACTAAAGGACCTACGAGGCCATACATCTGTGGAGGCAAGTCGAAGATTATGTAATCCATGTCCTTAAACTTCACTTTAATGTCTCTCCTCAATACTTCAACTCTCTCTCCAGGAACTACATATGTTTTAGCTATTCTCATGAATTCAGGTTTACTTGGTACGAGGAATAAGTTGTCGAGTAACCCAACTCTCAATGGATTACCCGTTATCCCAATGATCCAGTCGAGGCTAAACGCCATGTTATGGTATCTAGCTCCTTTTTCAAGATCTCCATAGTATCTCGGAGGGATGAATACTTCAGTTATGTTCGCCTGAGGATCTGCATCAACTACTAAAACCCTTCTACCGATCTTTAATGATAGGGTTACTGCAAGAAGGCTTGCAAGAGTGGTTTTCCCAACGCCGCCCTTATAGTTCGCCACTACCACTATTACTGGAGGCATGAGTACATCACAACGGCCATAAGCTATGCCTATAGGTCACTTAATACTATGCTATAGTGTTTAATAAGGATGTAGTATTTCATTAAATAAGTTTGAATAAATATTTAATTACTAGCACTGCGTTCTCTCAGGCTAAGTTTTAAATATTCATAGCGACATAGTAGTGGCTGTAAGCTGTACTCAAGAAGGTGTGAATAGTGATTGAAATGCCTGAATCAGATGAGGAGTTAAACGTATACGACTTGAGGTTTCTCATGAAGAGGGGAGTGTCTCTAAGCCCTCCCCTATGGAGGACTTTAAATGCTGTACTTGAATTAAAGAAAGTTACAGCTGAAGACTTATCTAGATATACAAAGAGGCCTAGAACTATCGAATCAAGGTACTTAATAGAGCTTAACAAGCTTGGCTTAGCGGCTAGAAAGAGAGTTAGTAGAAAAGTCTACTACTATGAAATTGAGACAGCTATACAAGAAGCACTACAAGAACTGGGGGACCTACCTCCAGAGAGAATAGCCCACTACCTGAGTTTACCAGCTGACATAGTCAGAATAGTGTTAAACAAATTAAAGAGCTCAAGTAAGCTAGAGCCCTCTATTAGGAGTTAGGTTATTTGACTAAATTCACTTCCTAAATTCACATAAATTGTGAAACTAAATATAGTTACTATATATGTTCACTTAATTTGGTCCACTTAAGAGCTACAACCAGAATCTTTACAATAGGTTGCTGACTACTTTACCACTAGGATCAATGTGTTAGCCAAGCTAAAGGTGTGTTAATGGGATCTAG
>CALKYD010000097.1 GCA_938003605.1 uncultured Sulfolobales archaeon
GCCTAGGACCCCTGTTTTCCTCATTATTGATGAATTCCAGTTTGTAGCAGACCTACCTATTATGGAGACTATCCTGAGTGAGGCTAGGAAGTATGGATTACACTTAATCATAGCGCATCAACATGCTGGCCAGATACCACAGCAGTTGCTTCAATCAATTTTAACGAACTGCGCTATTAAGGCAGCATTCATGGTTGGAGGAAGTGATGTAAAGAGGCTCTCTATGATGGATGCATTGCTCGCAGACTCCTTAGCTAAAGCCTTAACAGGGCTGACTATAGGTAGGGCAGTAATTAAAGTAGCGGCTAGGCCTGGTGAGCAGCAGCCGCCTCCAGTTGTAGTGCGACTAGACTACGTACCGCATGAAGTGAGGAGGAGGAACATATGCACTAGTGAGTACAGCCCCGGCGAAGTCGTTAAAGCTGATTTAAGGTATGTGCTGAACCCTATTCTAAAGTACGTAGAGCCCATTAGACCCCTAGAGCTCTACGCACTCTATGAAATCTACCGAGCGGGGAGGATTGCCTTAACTGACCTAGCTGTAAGGCTGGGTGTACCACGCAGAGAGCTCGACGACGTTGTCGCTAAGCTTGCTTCACTTAACTACGTAGAAGTTGAGAGGGAGGGCTATAGGAATGTAGTGAAGTACGTTAAAGGCTTGCTTAAGGGTCTTAGACTAGTAGCCCCGGGGGAGGAGGGCTATAGAGTGGCTATAGGAGCATTGCTAAGCTACTACTCCAGGGGCTTTACAGCTGTGCCCGCTAGACAGGACCCCAGTCTAAAGGCAAGGCCGGACATTGTGGCAGTACCCATAGATAAACGTTCTTGGAGGCCCATATACTCTAAGGCAATTGCTGTAGAAGTAGAGAGCTGCAACGAGCTATCTACACACCCTGAGCACGTAGTGCACAACTGGGTTAAGGAAAGCACTAGAGATTTTGCAGAGATCCATGCATGGACTAGCCGGGAATGCTTTGAGAAACTCCGCGAACTCCGTGAAAAGCAGCCTAAGGAAGTTAAGGATAGAGTAAGGGTATTCTCCATAGAGTTGAAGCCCCACAGCTATGAATAAGGAATAAGCAGAGCAATGAAGGGTGGAGGCCCCCGCTCCCCAAGGCTGTGGAGGAGTCAGGCTCCTCAGAATGGTTTAAGGCCCGGCTCCCTCTACTAGAGGGCTCAACTGTTCTGACTCAGCTTAAACCTTCGTCACGCTGGGCCCCCTTGCTCCATGGGATTTACGAAGGTTAATGCTGGTGAGAAGAGGTTTTCAAACCCTAAGCATGTCAACTCCACTCTGCATAGAGCCAAGCCTAATAGGTGGACAGCATTGTTGTTTAAGTCGGAGCCTCGTAAATTCATGATATATGAATTCCTGTGCTTTCAATGAAGGTGTTGACTGCGCGTTATTAGCTATGTGCGCGGCTGTAATCCAAGGTTTTAAACAATATTTAGGTTAGTGAATGCAGAAGTGTCTGGAGATGGGTTTGAACAGGGGCTTACATTAAGTTAAGCGATATGGTGCTTCCAGCGTGTTATCGAAGCTTAGTAGGAGAAGTGTTGGATACTTAGAGGGAGTCGTATCAGCAGTTCTGAACAGTGTTTTATTCAGCGTCAAGTACTTCTTTGGAGTAATGTATAACTCTGTAGCTGTTGTAGCGGACTCTATTCACACGCTTTCAGATTCTCTAACTTCAATGGTAGTCATAGTTGGTTTTTGGATTAGAGATAAGCCAGCAGACGAAGAGCACCCCTTCGGCCATGGAAGAGCTGAGGCAATAGCTACAGTAGTTATAGGGTCTATGCTCATAATGGTTGGCCTCGACTTCCTGCAGAAAAGCTATAGCAAGATAGTTTCAAGGGAGTCACTAGTCTATAGTTTACAACTCGTTGTAGTCTTAGCCTTGTCGGCTGTAGCAAAGGAGGCCCTGGCTCTATGGGCTTTTAGGCTAGCTAAAAGAGTTAACGCACCCTCCATAAGAGCTGATGCATGGCATCACAGAAGTGATGCAATAGCTGCTGCACTTATTGCTGCAGCAATATACTTTGGATCCTCGTTTTGGTGGCTAGACGGCTTGCTGGGCTTCATAACATCAGCCCTAATAATTTACACAGGTGCTGTAATAGTTTTGGAAAGAGCTACGGAACTGCTGGGGAGAGCTCTATCCAGAGATGAAGTCGAGAAGCTAAAGGAGTTAGTGCGCTCCGTGAACCCAAGGATTAGCGACATCCACCACATACACGTACATAAATACGGGGACCACGTTGAGATATCACTTCACATAAGATTAGATCCTACTATGTCTCTACATGAAGCGCACACTATTGCTTCAAATGTTGAGAAGAGGATTAGGGAAGTACTAGGGTGGGAGCCGACAATCCATGTAGAGCCATCGCCAGCATAGATTCAGAGTAAGTAAAGAACTGAACGGATTGAAATAAGTTTTGATAGCCCTCTATACAGGCTTTTCCACAATTCTTTTCCTAACTTCCTCTATTAAACTCAAGATCATTTTAAGCATTTTTTCCTCTTTCTCAGAACTTGCTCCCTCAACCACTATTTCTATTATTGGCTCGCTCGGAATAGGCCTTATGTAAGCCCATCCAACGTCTTCCTCAATTACTTTAATTCCATCTATTGATTCCACTTCACTCCCCTTAAGTTCATTGAAGAGCATCCTCATGAAAACTCCTCTATGGTTGTATGGAATGTGAATTCTTACTCTCTCCCTATGCGGCACAGGTGTTTCATTCACTAACCTACTTAGCTTTACTCCCTTGCTGCCTGTGTACTCAAGGATCTTGAGAGATGTGTATATTGCGTCGGGGCCCGGGTGTAGCCATGGATATGTGAACCCCACTCTATCATCTATTGCCAATACAACATTGTTGTACTTTCTAATGGCGTCTGCTACGCCCCTCAATCCAAGGCCGGCCCTAACTATTCTCCCGCCAAGCTCATTAATGTACTTTTCAAGGATTGCGGAGGCTGTTTCTGGTACAATTACTGTGCCACCTTTCTTCTCCTCCAATATAGCTCTAGCCACTATTACAGCCACTACTTCTGAATTAATTGCTCTCCCAAGATCATCTATAACTAAGAGCTTATCCCCATCGCTATCGAATATGAAGCCAGCGGCCAAGTTCATTGATGGAATGGTTTTTGACGCGAACTCCACTGAAGTACTTAATGGGGCTTCCTCTAGAGGCTGAACTGAGCTCTCTTCACGGCAATTTATGAAGAATGCCTGTGCACTGAGTTCATTAGTTATAGCTATAAGTGGCTGAGCCACGGTTCCATAGAGGCAGTCAACTAGGAATCTTCCAGCCTTTCTAACGAGTTCTCCATTGATTTCCCTGACGAGCATTTCTACGTAGTAATTCATGTGGCCTCTCAATGTAGTCAGTATTCCAGTCTCATTTGCAGTAACCCTCCTGTAAGACTCCTTGAAGAAAGCCGCCTCTATGGCTCTAGCATCACTGCTTTCAATGAATAGCCCGCTTCTATCGAAAATCTTTACTCTAACTCTAGCCGGCTCGTAAGTCAGCGCTGACACCAATATTCCTGCATCAGCTTTTCTGCTAACTATGTAGTTAACTAACACTGGAAGAGGGGTCAACCCCAGTTCTTCAACTCTAGCTCCCGTCGACAATAGACCAGATATTATTGCGTATGCTGCTGCCCTTGAAGTAGAGTAGTTATCGTAGGCTACAGCAACTCTGCCCCCACTCTTAACCCATGAGCCTACGGCTAAACCTATTTTAGCTGCATGCTCAGAGGTGATCTCTATGTTTGCTAAGCCCGTGATACCCCATGGATCCACTAAGTTCCTATACCACCTAATCCCCCACTTAAGGCTCGTTGAAACAGTTGTATATGGATCAATTATTTTTGAAGGCCAGATCCTTACTCCAGGCTTAACTATGGATCCCTTTCCTACAACAGTCTCATCACTTATTATGCAGTCCTCACATATGTAGGCGTGGCTCTCCACTCTAACTTTCTCCCCAATTATAGCGCTATTTACTTGAGCAAATGATCCTATGTACACGTGGTTCCATAGAATGCTTCTTTCAATAACTGCGCTGTGGTCTACGATGTTGTTTAATCCAATTACTGTAAAAGGCCCTAGTCTACAGCCCTTTCTAACGACTGTTTCACCACCAATTACTACTGGTGGTGAAATATCGGCTTCTTCAGATACATCTGCTTCCCCTTGAATATATACTCCTTCACTGACCTCTCTTCCAAGAACTCCCTTCGGCACTGAGGCTTTCCCACAGAGTACGTCTAAGTGGGCTTCGCGGTACTGCTCAAAACTCCCTATGTCATTCCAATAGCAGTCATCAGCCTTAAATCCATATACCTTCATGCCTCTCTTAATTAATTCGGGAATTAGGTTTTTTGAGAAATCGTACTCTAAGCCTCTTGGAATAAGCTTTAAAGCTTCTGGCTCAACTATGTAGATCCCCATGTTTATTAAGTCGCTGAATACTTCGCTCCAGCTGGGTTTTTCTAGAAATCTCACTACTCTTCCATCGGAGTTTAAGAGAGCTATGCCGTACTGCGTTGGATCGACAGCCTTCCTTAACGCTATAGTGAATACTGAGTCCTTCTCCCTATGGTACTTAAGCATTTTCCCTAAATCTATGTTTGTAAATAGATCTCCGCTGAAGACTATTACAGTGGAGTCAGAGCCCAATTCATCGTAGAGCTTTCTCACTCCACCAGCTGTTCCAAGAGGCTTCTCCTCAACGCTGTAGAAGATCTCTAGGCTCCACTTAGAGCCATCACCAAAGTAGTCTATGACTGTGCTGGGTAAGTAGTGTAGTGTGAACCCAATTCTATTTATGTTAAAGCCCTTCAAGTGCTCAACTATGTACTCTAGGAGAGGCTTATTGAATAGGGGCACCATGGGCTTAGGTCTATTAACTGTGAGGGGCCGAAGCCTTGTGCCCTCTCCACCAGCCATTACTATTGCACTTACATCCAAGCTGCATACACCAAGTAAATCTAGGACGCGCTGCTAAGTAGTGTTATTAATCCCTGAGATAAATACTTTAAGAAGAGTGATGAGCGAACCCGAGACAGAGCTTTAGAGCTGTGATGAGGGTCGGCGAACCTGACTCAAGCAGCAATTAAGGCAATGCAGTGAGATCCCTTGCTTAACTCAAATCACATTGCGTTCAGCGAAGTAGCTTTAGCTCCAGCACTAACCTCCATAACTGTAGGCCACGGCTATTTGGGAATTCTTAAGTTTAAAAGCTTGTAGTTCATAGAGAGTGTTAATAGCGTGGAGCTGCGTGATGAAGCTTAGTAGGGAGGCACCCCCGAGTGGGGATGTCTGGAAGCGCCCTGCTGAAGCACTTCTCCTCCAAGCTACAGCCGCCCCCTATAAGTATGGGCTCCTCGCCTTGCTTGCAATGAGTAATGGATCTCTGCGCGTTTCGCTAGCTAAAGCTTGGAGGCGGAGGCTACGTGTTGAGCAGTAGTTGCCATGACTGCCGTCAGCAGCATTGTTGCAGTTAAAACGCCCAGCGGGCCCGTGGAGGCGAAGACGTATCCTGAAGTAGTGGCGCCGGCTAAGCTAGCTACTTCGCTGACCGCAGTGTATGTCGCCATTCTATAGCCTGCAGTAGCGTTTACAAAGGCTATGTATATCGCCATATCTATAAACACGTTAGTTAAGTATATCAAAGTTATTGAAATGGATAGCGCTGCTTGGCTTGGCCCAAGGCACAGCAGTGCTGTTGCTGAAGAAGCTCTTATAGCTAGCAGAGCCAGTAGCGAAGCCTTACTCCTCCTGGAGAGATCTGTAGGCATGGTGCTTAAGGCCGCGGAGGCAATTACTTTAGCTGATCCATAGATAGCCAACGCTCTA
>CALKYD010000098.1 GCA_938003605.1 uncultured Sulfolobales archaeon
GGAGAAGTTCGTCTATAGAGTTAGATCAGATGGCCTCTACATTCTGGATGTTAGGAAAATAGATGAGAGGCTTAGGGTAGCTGGAAAATTCCTCTCTAAATTTGATCAAAGTAAGATAGCTGTTGTGTCTGTGAGACAGTATGGGCAAAAGCCTGTCTTAAAGTTCAGCCAATACGTTGGCTCAAGGCCTTTTATAGGGCGCTTCCTCCCAGGCTCTTTCGTAAATCCGCACTTACCAACGTACTTTGAGCCAGATGTAGTTGTAGTCACAGATCCTAGAGTAGACCACCAGGCAGTAAAGGAGGCTGCTGAAATAGGTGTACCAATAGTGGCATTAGCTGACACTGATAACAAGACTTCGTACATAGAGCTGATCATACCGGCGAACAACAAGGGTAGGAAGAGCCTCGCCCTATTATACTGGGTTTTAGCTAGACAAGTGCTTCGAGAAAAAGGGCTGCTGCCTCACGATAAGGATCTACCGGAGCCTCCAAGCGCTTTTGAAGCTACTTCTACTAAGTGAGAGGTGGAGTCCGTGGAGCGTGTAAGAAGACCTGTTGTAGCAGGCTTCTTCTACCCATCTGATTCAGCTGAATTAAGCAAGAGCATTGAGGACTCCTTTAAACACAGGCTTGGCCCCGGCAGTATTCCCACAGTTAGCGACGTTAGGCTGAAGGAGAGCATGGGCTTCGTTGTACCTCACGCTGGCTACATCTACAGTGGACCTATAGCAGCACACACCTACTATAAGTTAGCTCTAGAAGGAGCGCCCCAGACAGTAATCATAGTTGGAACTAATCACACAGGCTACGGAGCACTTGTATCGGTATATCCGAGGGGGAAGTGGCTTACACCACTGGGAGAAGTTGAAGTTGATGAGGAATTAGCTAGAGGAGTAGTGAGCGAAAGCTCGTATGCAGAGGAAGACGTTTACGCTCACGTAGATGAACACTCTGTAGAAGTACAATTACCATTCCTCCAATACTTTTTCGGAAGAAAGTTCAGAATCCTACCTATAGTCATAATGATGCACTCACTGGAAGTATCTAGAGACTTGGCTAAAGCAATACATAGTGCTGTAACAAAGAGCGGGAGGGATGTAGTAATATTAGCTAGCAGCGATATGACTCACTACGAGCCCCACAGCATAGCTGTAAAAAAAGATCTGAAGGCTATAGAGAAGATAGTTTCTCTAAATGCTGAAGGCTTCTACAAAACTATGAGTGAACTGGACATCAGTATATGCGGGCCTGGAGGAATAATGACGCTAATAGAGTATGCAAAGAAGGCAGGCGGTGAAAAAGCTAAAGCAGAACTCCTTAAGTACGCTACTAGTGGAGACGTAACTGGAGATAAATCAGCTGTCGTAGGCTATGCATCAATAAGATTCTACTTAGCTAAGTAATTCCATATTTTAGAGGAGGGATTATTGAAAGCAATAGAGTCTAGATTACCCGTACCGCTGCTCTCAACACCGCTGGAATCAGATAATCCCGCACTAGTGTTTCTAAGCAATATGAGGGTGAATGCACGCATTAGTGTAAGAAGTAGCAGAGGCGTTGAAGTTAAACTAATTAACAGAGGAAGTAACGAATACCACGATCTTTTAGCAGGCTCTCTACGCTCATTCTATGAACTCATATCTAGTGAAGTCATTGAGCGAGGCCTTAGGGTAGTTGTAGAAGGAGACCTCAATTACGCTCTAGGAGTTTATGCATCGCTAACAGCTGAGACTGCAAAACTCTTCGGATTAAGCAGCGATGAATTAATTGAAGTAACTAGTTCTATAGATGCATTGATCGGGATTAGAAGAACTCAACTAACCCCAATGAGGTACTCCGTAATTGTTGGAAAACCCATAGTCTATAGGCATAGCGAAGAATTTATAGAACTTGAAGGCGTGGAGTTGGAGCCGAAAGTAATTGAAGTATTTAAAGTAGCTCAATTAAGTGAACCCATAATTGAAGAGCCCATAAGATCTGTATTGATTCACTTAGGGGGCTATGCTGCAATAGAGTTAGTCAAGTGCATTCTTGAGCGTGGCTTAAGTGGTTGCGGGGAAGTAATAGAGCTATCGTTTAGATCTTTAAATTCCATATACTACGTGCTCTACGGACTTCAGTCTAGGAGTAGAGGAGAAATCTATGTAGTAGACTTAGACAATTACGTAGCAGTAGCCTCCATAAGTCATTGAGTGGAGCCTCAAGTTAATAAACCTTGAGATTCATATTAATTGCTTGCAAGGTGCATTTAATGAGCGATAACACTATGTGTAGAAAAGTTGAGCACGTAGAGCTTGCATTAATCGACGAAATGACTTATGAAGATAACTGCAGCAGCATATATAGCGATATAATGCTGGTACACCAAGCCTTCCCAGGAACTTCATTTAGAGAAGTCACGTTGACTACGGATTTCTTAGGGTATTCTCTCGAGGCGCCAATAGTTATTGAAGGAATGACTGGAGGCCATCCAGCTACTGCTGAAATTAATGAAAAGCTAGCGTTGCTAGCTAGTAAAGCTGGGATAGCTCTCGGTATTGGAAGTCAGAGGGCATTTATTGAGAACCGCAGTGGGGAAGTACTTAAAACATATAGGGTTGTTCGCGACATAGCTAAGGATGTGCCTGTAATAGGTAACATTGGGATAACGATACTGAGCAAATACAGCTACAGTACGGTAGTTGAAGCAGTTAGATCGATAAATGCAGACGCTCTTGCAGTACACTTAAATCCTGCACAGGAGTTGATACAGCCGGAGGGGGATGCTTCCTTTACACAGGATCTTCTCAATAAACTAGCTGACTTAAGGAAGGAGATTGGCGTGCCCGTGATAGTTAAGGAAGTTGGGACAGGTCTATCTATGGAGACTGCAAGGCTTTTCGCAACGATCGGTATAGAGATCTTCGATGTAGCTGGAGCCTGTGGCACAAGTTGGATAAAGATAGAGGGAGCTAGAGCTAAGAAAACTGGAGATCTATTGAGGGCTGCATTAGCTGAAGAGCTTAGTTCTTGGGGGATACCAACTCCTATATCAGTGATAGAGTGTAGGTATGCTGTTCCACGATCAACAATAATAGCTAGTGGAGGAGTCTGGTCAAGCTATAAAGCTGCAATTAACATAGCTTTGGGAGCAGATCTTGTTGGAATAGCTCGGCCAATACTCAAAGCATTGTTTAACGGCGGAGTAGAGGGGGGCTTAAAATACTTAAAGTTGTTCATGGAAGGTCTTAAGGCCATAGCGTTTCTAACGGGGTCTAGCAATGTATTGGAGTTAAGGAGAAAGCCTCTTTACATAGGTAGCAGAATTCTTTCATACATGCGCTCACGAGGGATAAACATGGATGCTTACTTAATGAATAGGGGGGGTTAAGCCGTGAACTCCTATGAATACCCGGAGGTATTTATTGAAGGAGATGGAGAGGAGCCTTACATAAGTGTAGTTGATGAACACTACTTTCTCTCTAGGAAAGCAGTGAGCGAGAATTTCTATGGACATATAGTCTATGAAGATGTTGTTGAGAAAGCCTTAAACTTGGAGAAGCTAACTACAACTAGATCGATAGTGGTTGTGCCCAGGCTTAGCTTTAGTAGAAACATCGATGGAATCCTCGTATCTGAGGGCACGCCTATCTGTATTGATGAAGTAGTGGGCCGCACTGCAGTAATCCACGTAAGTGAAGGGGATGTAGTGAGCATTGGAGATAGGTTAGCCAGCATAGTGACTGGTAAAGGTGATGTTAGAACCTATAGAACTTCCTGCAGCGGAGTAGTAGTCTTAGTGGTGGGTTATGTATGGCTAAAGCCTGAGAAGTACGTTGTGGTAACTGTAGGTGAAGAACATGCTAGAAGAATCTCAATTAAAGGAGTTGCGTGAACTAGCGCTCAAGTACTCATTGCTAAATGCAGTTAAGCACGGAGGGAAGGCTTCTCTTAACGCAGTTGTATCTAAAGTAGTAGGTGAGAAACCCAGTTTAAAGAGCTTTGTTAAACAACTAATACCTCTGATTTCCCAAGTAGTTGATGAAGTGAATAGACTTACTTTAGAAGAACAGTTAAATGTCATTAGGAATAACTGGCCTGAGCTCCTTGAGGAGAAGAAGGCCCTTGAGAAGAAGAATCTGCCCCCGCTTCCAAACGCTGTTGAAGGAAAAGTTGTGACAAGGTTTGCGCCTAACCCAGACTACACAATACATCTTGGAAACGCTAGATCTGCTTATTTAAGCTATGCTTATGCTGAAATCTATCGCGGGGAAATGATTTTGAGATTTGAAGACACTGATCCCAGGATTAAGGCCTCCTTCCCCGACTCTTATGTTAAAATAAAGGAGGACTTAAAGTGGCTTGGGATCAAGTGGAGTAGAGAGTACATACAGAGCTTAAGGCTCCCAATATATTATGAGATCGCTAGAGAACTAATTAAGCGTGGAGGAGCCTACGTCGATAAATGCAATGCTAGTCTATTTAGAAAGCTTAGGAATCAGGGGAGGGAGTGCCCTCACAGAGGCCTTGACTTAAGTAGCCACTTAGAGGAATTTGATAAAATGATTGAAGGAGCCTACTCTGAGGGAGAGGCTGTAGTTAGAGTGAAGACAGACTTAGAGCACCCAGATCCTTCTGTAAGGGACTGGGTGGCGTTAAGAATAATAGATACTTCAAGGAACCCCCATCCATTAGTTGGAGATAAGTACATTATTTGGCCAACATACAATTATGCTGCAGGAGTAGATGATTACTTAATGGGCGTAACTCACATATTTAGAGGAAAGGAGCACATGACTAATACTGTGAAGCAGAAGTATATGTATGAGAGATTGGGGTGGAAATACCCTGAGGCAATACATTTTGGGAGGCTGAGCTTAGAGGGAGTAGTGTTGAGTAAGAGCTTGATGAGGAGGAGAGTTAGGGAGGGCTATGAAGTTTACGATGACATAAGGTTTGGAACACTATCAGCGTTGAGGGGGAGGGGGATAGTGCCTGAGGCAATACATGAAATCATAAAGGAGGTGGGCTTAAGCTCTTTAGACGCTAAAGTAAGCTACGTAAACCTTGCTGCAATAAATAGGAAGATCGTTGACCCCATCGCCTATAGGTACATGTATGTAGAGGACCCTGTTGAAGTAGTAATTGAGGGGATACCTGAAGAGCATTCAGTTAAAATAACTCGTCACCCAACGCTAAGGACATACGATGAGATGGTGTTTAAGGGGCCGAGGCTATTAGTATACCTAGCTAGAAGCGATGCTGAAACACTAGTTCGCAGAGGCATGGTGAGACTCATGGAGTTAGCTAACGTTAAGTTCGTTAAGTACGTCAGTAATGGAAGAACATCGATTAACGCAATGTATATTGATAATTCTCTGGAGACAGCTCAGAAGAACTACTTGCAAATAGTTCAATGGGTGCCGGTAAGCGATTGCATAGTCGTAGAAGTCCTTAAGCCATTTGGAGACTCTATAGTTAGATCGTTTGGCTATGCAGAAGGGTCTGTGGAACGAGTGAAGAGCGGTGACATAGTTCAATTCTATAGGTATGGTTTCGTGAGGATAGAGAGAACTCCTACAGGTATTAGAGCTATATTTGCTCATACATAGCCAATACTTAAATACTTATATAAGGGAGTACTCGTTTCTACACATAGTACGATTTGACGAATGGAGGAGGAGGATGATAATATGAGTAGGCCTATTCACGTGAAATTCGATGTACCGTCTGAGATATCCGAGAAGGCCTATGAAGCAGTGAGGAAAGCTAGAGAGAGCGGGGGTAGGATAAAGAAAGGCACTAATGAAACCACTAAAGCTGTGGAGAGAGGGCAGGCGAAGCTAGTGCTAATAGCTGTGGATGTAGATCCACCTGAAATAGTTATGCATTTGCCGCTACTATGTGATGAGAAGAAAATACCTTACGTCTATGTGCCTAGCAAGAAAAGGCTCGGCGAAGCCGCCGGCATAGAGGTTGCTGCTGCTAGTGCTGCAATAATTGATCCAGGTAATGCCAAGGAATTAGTTGAGGAAGTAATAAGAGCCGTTCATGAAGTAAGGACTAAGGTGAGTAAGTAAGTTTTTCTGCCGTAGACAGAGGTTTCATGATGGAAAGACTCGATATTTTTGGTTCACTTATTGAGTGGCGGACTCTGCGCTAGAAGCATGGCTTCCCATGGATGACGCCTTCAAATGGGGGGCTCAAGCGAGTTCAACCAGACGGGGGAGGAAAATAGATGAATCCAAAGAGCTATGCAGGGCTATCAAAGACTACGTAGCTCAGAACCCTTAATTCACTACTTTCATTAACTCCTACTTCGTAGTGAGCTTTCTTGCTTCGCGCGCAGTCTCCCTTAAAATGACTATGTCGCCTATTCTAACCGAGCCCTTAATGTTCCTAGTTATTATTCTGCCCTTATCCCTTCCTTCAAGTACGCGTACTCTTACCTGCGTTATTTCTCCAGTAACTCCTGTTCTTCCAATGATCTGGACTACTTCTGCTGGAAACCCTATTTCCTCAACTACGTTTGACTCAGGCTGTTCTACAAATACCTTCCTCTCAGCGCTCATGGCATACCCTC
>CALKYD010000099.1 GCA_938003605.1 uncultured Sulfolobales archaeon
GAAGTGTTGAACAGTGATGGTAGAAAGCTCTATATAAAGATCCTTAAGGTCATATCCAGCTGTTGCCCTAAGTACAGGAAGGCTCTCCGCAGCCTTAGGGGGATCTATACTCTAGAGGCAGTAATCAAAGTTGCTGAAAAAGTGCTTGGGATGAGTGGAGGGGAAATAAAGTCCATGCTTTTGTCAAGTGAGGAGCAGTTATTTCCTTAACGTGGGCATGCAGGCCGTCTCTCCATAGGCCTTTTTTAATATGCAGTTCTTACAGCTTCCGCTACTTCTTATGGGAACCATTGCTTCCCCAGGGATGTCTCCATACTTTACAACATATGACTTAACTTTGGCTGTTGAAGTTAGTTCATCTAGTAGTAAGTGTATTTGGTCAACGCTTCTAGCTAGCGTTATTGCATAGACTTTACTGCCAACGACTACTGCTGCTAAAACCCTATTACACTTATACATTCGTTTAGCTAGCTCTTCCTGAGAGTTCTCTACTTCTACTTCTATGAATGCAGCCGTTGATCCATATAGGCTGGCCTGCACTAATGGCTTAACAATCATTAAGCCGTGGTCTTCAAGCTTACGCATCTTCCATCTAAGCGATGAATATGACATGCCTACTTTAGCTGAAACTTTCCTCAAACTAGTTTTTCCATTTTCAGCCAGAATAGATACTATCATCGCATCATCTACGGATTTGTCTATCAGCGTCGACACCGCTTAATGATAGTAGCTAAAACCTCTAATAAACTTTCTAATGAAGCTGTAGTCAGCTGCTTTAGAGCAGAAATATTTAAATAGACATAGGTTTCGGACGGTGTGCAATTGATCTATTAGAGACTACGCAGCTCTCCCCCAGCTGTAGCGTGGTGGGGTATGGCTTAAAGAAATGAGCTTTAAAGATTGTTTGAAGTACACGGTTTCTAGCTATGGCTGTAGGGGGATGTGTGTAGTGATATGGAGAGCTCTATAGATGTCTATGGGAGCCTCCTCAATAGTCTTATTAATTCTCGTCAAATACATTGTATTCTACGAGAGGGGATCTATGTGTGGAATGAGTTGCTGAGTGAGACTAGAGCGTTCGGGTGCTTGAGGAACCCTGAGTCAATTATAACTGTAATTGGAGTTCCTTACGACAGCTCTTCATCCTATAGGCCTGGCTCCAGGTTTGCCCCTCAATCAATTAGGGACGCTGCCTGCAACATGGAGTTGAACTCGACGCTTACAAACATAGATCTTGAGTCAATAGGGTTTAACGACATAGGTGATCTAGCTGTAGTGCTAGGTGATGGAGAGAAGACCCTCAACATCTTGACTAACGTAATTAGTGATGTGTTAAGTAAGGAGAGAGTTCTTTCAGTTATTGGGGGAGAGCACACAATTACTTACGGAGTTCTCAGAGCTTTTAAAGAAGATATAGGCTACTTAGTTGTAGACGCTCACTTAGATTTAAGGAAGGATTACTTAGGCTACAGGTATAGCCACGCTTCATTCAATAGGCTGATAGTTGAAGAACTCGGACTACATCCACTATACATAGGTGTTAGAGCGTGGTCAACTGAAGAAAGCTCTTATGCGAAGAAGCATGGATTAAAAACAATTTCTTCAGAGTCTTTTGAAGATAGAAGCATTAGTGAACTGGTCAGTGAGATAAGGCAACTGCTTAAGCACGTGGATAGGATATACATATCAATAGATTTTGACGCCTTCGACCCATCGTACGCCCCCGGAGTAAGTAACCCGGAGCCCCTAGGCATAACTCCTAGAAAGCTTCTAAGAGTATTGAAGGAGCTGACATTAAGTAATGAGTTAAAAATTGCTGGCTTCGATGTAGTTGAAGTAAATCCACTCAAGGATCCATCGGATATAACGAGCTCTCTAGCTGCAAAAATAATTATAGAAATATCGTCGCTTGAATTAACGAAGTCCTCTTTACGCAAAGCCTCTTAATAGCATCAGTCTTACAAGATCCACGCCTTAAAAGCATCCATTATTAAAGATTGGCTGGCAAGCTAATTGAGCGCGGCCATGTCGGTGTTTAAGGGATATAGTGTCTTGTAAAGAGGAAAGGGACGTAAGTTGTGGTTGAACGCGTAAGGAGTAACACTCACACTCCCTCTCTAAGGACTGGCTGAGCCTTAAGCTCTATAGGCTTTGAGAGCATTAGTGAACTTTATCAATTTGTATGAATTCCCATCGATGCGTGAAGGCTCAAAGCGCCTTAACTACTCTAAATTCCCTCTGAACCTTATATATCACTTTATAGCCGCACTTAGGGCACATAACTCTGCCCCCTAAGTTAAGCATTTCAGATTCATCAAATATGTAGCCGCATTTCCCGCACAAATACCTCGGCATGTCCTCCACCTGAGCTTAAGTACAGGAGGGAAAGCAACTTTAATAAAGGTATCTGCTTTAGATAATACTGTAGAGTAACTAAGGAGCAAGAGGAAATGGCGAAATATTTAGAAAGTGTATGTAAAGGGCTTCCGCCAGAGCTCTGCGAACAGTTATTTAAGGAGCAGCACTTCATAAAGATTAAGTTGGATAGGAGGAAGTTTGGAAAGGAAGTAACAGTTATTGAAGGAATAAACGCTGATCACCATGAATTAAAGGAGATCGCGTCAAAGCTTAAAAGCAAGCTAGCTACTGGGGGAACAGTAAAGGAGGGACGTATAGAGCTTCAAGGAGATCAAAGATACAGAGTCAAGGAACTGCTCATAAATGAGCTAGGCTTTCCAGAAGAAAACGTAATGATCTTAGATTAATTCTGTAAAACAACGTCTTTTTTAAATACTCTCATTCCTCTTGAATAGATGCCTCTAAGCCTACTTCCTTTGCTAACTCCTTGTACCTATTTCTCACAGTTACTTCAGTTACTCCAGCTACTTGAGCTACTTCCTTCTGCGTTCTTCTCTCATTACATAGTAGTGATGCTATGTAGACAGCTGCTGCAGCTAATCCAGCTGGATCCTTTCCAGCAGTCAACCCTTTTTCTCTAGCTATATTTATTACTTCTATGGCCTTCCTTATGACGTTTCCGCTTAAGCCAAGCGATCTAGCCATTCTCGGCACGTAATCAATTGGATCAAGTAGTGGCACATTAACTGTCAGCTCTCTTAACAGCAACCTATAGCACCTGGCTATCTCTTTTCGAGAACTTCTAGTGAATGCAGCTATTTCATCAAGAGTCCTCGGGACTTTAAGCTCTCTACACGCAATGTATATTGCGGCTGCTACTACGCTCTCAATGCTTCTGCCTCTCACAAATCCTCTTTCAACAGCCTCCCTGTATATTCTAGCTGCTTCCTCTCTGACGTTTCTAGGGAGATCAAGTTGATCTGAGATTTTGTCGAGCTCATTCATTGCTTGAGCTAAGTTCCTCTCCATACTGCTCTGTATCCTACTCCTAGTCTGCCATCTCCTAAGCCTCTGCATCTCCAGCCTACGCCTTAGCTCAAGTCTCTTCCCTGTAGCATCTCTATCCCTCCAATCTATTACTGTTGAAAGCCCCATGTCATGGACTGTGGCCGTTAATGGACCTCCAATCCTACTCCTCCTCTCCCTCTCCTCTGGAGTAAAGGCCCTCCACTCAGGTTTTTCCTCAATAACTCTCTCCTCAATGACTTCCCCTGTTTCTTCACAAATGTATTCCCCTCTCTCAGTGTCAAAAATGATCTTGTCCTCAGGACACCTCTCTCCTCTACTATCAGTAGACTTAGATGAATCCTCGCTCATAACTATAACCAGGAAACTTTAAATTCCTGACATTGAACACTCTTTTTCAAACGTATTTATAAACTTATCGCAAACATAACTGTTTAAACTATATGATATAGCCGGGCGGGGATTCGAACCCCGGTCACGGGGTTTCCCCCGGGAAACAGACCAAAGCCCCGCATCCTTGGCCGCTAGACGACCCGGCTACTATAGCTTAACTAGGTTTTGCAGGGATTTTAAGCTATGCTCTCAACGTACTTAAAGCATTGCGTGATGAAGCTTTATAGTTAATTAAATGGTATGAGTATGTAGATGCGGTGCTCGGCTTGAGTATAGGCATAGAGTACTTGAGTAAGCGCATTTCAGAGATCGTTAATAAGGCTTCGAGGAGCGTTGTAACAATATATACAGAGGTGCCGAGCTTCGACATATTCTTTGGGCCAATGGTTATGAGAGGCGCAGGCTCAGGCTTTATAATTAGTAGAGGCCTCTTAGTTACAAACGCGCACGTAGTGAGCAATGCATCTAGAGTAATAATGGTCTTCAGTGATGGAGTTAGAAGTGAAGGAGAAGTAGTGGCTGTAGATAGGTTGAGGGACCTAGCTTTAGTTAGCTTTGAGAGAAGGGATGTAGAGCCTATTGCTGTAGGGGATTCAGATGAAGTTACTGTAGGTGAAATAGTGTTTGCAATAGGTTCACCACTTGGCTTAACAGGCCCTTCAGTATCCATGGGTGTAGTGAGTGCTCTTGGAAGAACAATAGCTGATGAGGAGAGAGGCATTATTTTAGAGGACTTGATACAAACAGATGCAGCAATCAATCCAGGCAATAGCGGTGGTCCAATAACTAACATTAGGGGGGAAGCTATTGGAGTAGCGACAGCCATAATACCATATGCTCAAGGAATAGGGTTTGCAATACCTATAAATACAGTCAAGAGATTCATTGAAATGATTAAGAAGTATGGGCGCCCAATTAGAGCCTGGCTAGGCGTATACGTAGCTCCACTAACTAAGGAAATAGCAAGCCTCTATGGGCTGTCAACAAGTGAGGGATTAGTGGTTGTTCAAGTAATGCCCAGATCTCCTGCTGAAGCATATGGATTAAGGCGTGGAGACGTACTAATTGAGGCTGCGGGAAGGAGGCTTAGGAAGCCAAGCGATCTTAGGACATCCATAGAGGACCACGTTGACTCAGAGTGCATAGACTTAAGAGTCGTGAGAAGAAATAGGGAATTCAGCGTATGCGTACCGCCAATAGTAGAAGTCGTAGGCTAATATCTCACGTCTTGGAGGCTAGTGCTTTTAAAACAACATCCGCCGGGGGGGATTCGAACCCCCGACCACCCGGTTCCTACAGAAGCCCCCCACTACAGCCGGGCGCTCTACCGCTGAGCTACCGGCGGCTCAGATACTATATGTTTCCATTCCGCATTTTTAGGTTTTCTGCTTCTTAAACTGCTTAAAAACTGTTTCTCAACTTTCTCTAAGCATTTGCGTAGGGGGCATTCACAAACGCTGTCAAACACTATCAGTGGGGATAATGCTTAGAGCATGTTCGCCTAGGCGGGGGAGAACTGATGAGGAATTCTATGAACTTGAAGAAGGCCTTGGTTTTGGCTTCATAGAAATTAGCATCAAACGATTCCAATTGCTTTGCCCTTGGGCTACACTGCTTTCGCCCACAGTGGGGCTCACCGAACTCAACTCCTCCTAGAGGAACATCGCTGATCTTCCATCTGAATGCTTAACCCTAGCACCTCATTAGCTCACTCCATGAGGAGCTGCCTTACTGAGCGGGAGGGGAGGCTTATGTTACTGACAGTGCTTAAGCTGTATAAGCCTGTAAGAGCTGAATTCCTATGCCTCTGCTTCAGCACTACTTTCTTCAAGCAATTGCGCATTCGATTTCTCCAAGACTACTTCATAAGGTATTCCCAAAGCATCTACTATAACTTTTATCTGAGCCCTTATGCCTATTAACTCTAGTGCTTCAGCGAGATCTAAGTGATCTTTTGATAATAGCTCGTGCTCCCTGATCTTTAGGTCCTCTAAGTAAGTCACGTACTTCCTATCAATCTTGGAGAGAATATCCTTATGCTTTCCACTCATAATTCAAATAACACCCCTCTATAAAGGGCTTTTGCTTGCAGCAGCTTTAGAGCACTCTACTCAGTATTACTTAAGTTGTAATGCCGTAGACCTAGGCTTCTCGCGGATTCACTAGACTTTGCTCATGATTGAGTGCTTAACGTATATTGCTAAAGAAGCTATCGTTGTAGCAATTATCAACAGTATAATGATCCACCTTAAAGTGCCGTAAGGTTCTTCTTCACTTCCGCTAGCACTGATGGGGCTGCTGGACTGCTCTAGAGTTATTGAAGTAGCAGTCGTCGTTTCTTGAGGCAGCTTTACCTTAACTCCACATACACTGCTTATTTTAAAGTATTCACCTCTCTTAAATAAATCCTTGACTTCCGTATCATTGCACCCAATTACTTCTACTTTTTCAAGAGAGACTTTAGGCTTTGGAATCTCCTTACTCACGGAGTCACTTATTATCGATATTCCAAAAACCCTCCCAACTTCCCCTAAACTTACTTCCCCCTCTGCGTTGAGCGCTATGTAATATGCTTTGTTTTCAATTTTATCAATTAAGAGCATTAGCTCTAACTCACTGCTTGTAACTAAGCCTATGTCAGTCCAATTGCTTGGACTATGGATTAAGTATATGGTTGGATGACTTTTATCCGGATCCTTGAGTATTATGAATCCATAACTATAGATCCCGCGGTCAAGGGAGTCTAAAGCTATGTAGAAGTATGAGTAGTCGTGGAACTCGTGGATCCTCACATTAGCTACGAGCACTAAGTACTTGTCATTTAAATCAGCTTCATAATACAATGGTGCTTCAACAAGTTCCTGCACTAACACTACGAGTGCGTTGACCGTCAGTAGGGCTACTGCAACAGCTATCGCTATCAATACTTTACTCAAAGCACACACGCTCCAGCAATAATGTAATGCTTGAGGGCTATTAATTGCTTATAGGCGGAGTGGGGAGAGTGGACAAGAGATATGCGCGCCTAGGATGGTCAAGGCATAGGTGAATGGAGCCCGTGGCGTTGTCCCCGACTGAACTCCATACATCATTGGTGAAGCAAGCGATCCAGCTAGTGGGGCCAACCCCTCTGGGAGTTAAAGGCATCCACAAGCGTCATCAGGCACCGTTAGTGGGGGAACGCGGAGGAGCGGGAGACTGAGCAATGCTTGCTTTAAGCACTAGTACTGCTTTTAAGGAGCAATCTTATGACTTAGTTTCTCCATCAATTTATTAGCATTAAATGCATTTATGAATAAGACCTTTGTGTCCTCAATGAGTCTTCGCGCAACGTCTACTTTATGCCTTAAGCCTGGAGTTAAAGCATCTGGGAATGATATTTTCCTCAACCTCTGATATATTTCCTCCATAACGTCTATGTACAAGCTTGCTTCATTAAATGACCCTGCCTTTATTAAGTCTATGGCAAGCCTCCTCAGCTCACCAACGACGTCTCCTAAGCCTTGGAGATACGGTATGTAGGGAACGCCGAGCTCCTGTAGACTAGTGAGCCTTCTTTCATGCGTTAAGTCGAGGAGAATCCTTGCCTCAACATATTCAGCTAGGCAGCCATGTATTAGCCCGCAATACATTAAGTCTGGGTGGTCTGAGAGCTTCTCCAATAAATTCCTAACAGCTACTGAGGCTTCGTTCAACAACTTCCCCGCTTCATTAAACCTACGTAAATGCACTAGCCTAATGGCTTCAGCACTCAGCCTAGTGATCTCCCTACTAACTGCAATGGCTTCCTCTCTAACCCTATCCTTAACAGTGAGTAGGGATTCTATGAACTCCAAGTCTCTCTCAACGACTTCACTAACGCCTTCAACCACAATTTCCACCACTAGCACTAACTCATAATGGATGCTAATAACTCCACCTGCTAATCCACTCACATAAGCATTGCAAAGGCTACTGAGTGGAAAATCATTGCCCTGCCCACTTACCCTAAGGCTGTGCACATGGTGGTCGAGCATTCTTCAAAGCTTATAACCCTATCCACTGCTTATCTTTCAGTTATAGAGTCAACGTTGAGATACCCATACTTGTGGAAGGAGGGTAGAACAGCATGTTAGAAGAGCAGTGGGAGGAGTTCAACAAGTTGTTGAGGAGTAGAGGGTACTTATGGCCATCCTATGAAATATATGGGGGAGTGGCTGGACTCTACGACTTTGGGCCAGCTGGAACACTTCTTAAAAACAACATTATTGAATTGTGGAGGAAGCACTTCATATATAAGCAGTACGGCTTAGTCGTAGAAATAGAGACGCCTATAGTAACTCCACAAATAGTTCTTAAAGCCAGTGGGCACGAAGACCACTTTACAGACCCTGTTGTTGAATGCTTGAAGTGCGGCAGGACGTATAGAGCAGATCACTTAGTTGAAGAGTCAACGGGCATAAAGGTAGAAGGGCTATCGCTAGAGGAAATAAAATCCATCATTAATGATAGGGGAGTGAAGTGCCCGATCGATGGAGGAGATCTCTCAGCGCCAAAGCATGCCCTACTACTGTTTAGAACGGAAATAGGTCCATATAAAGGGGCTTTAGGCTACATCAGGCCGGAGACTGCTCAAGGAATGTTCACTTCCTTTAAACACGTGCTTGCAGCTATGGGTGAAAGACTCCCAATAGGCATAGCTCAAATAGGTAAAGTGGGGAGGAATGAGATATCGCCTAGGCAGGGCCTCATCAGGCTAAGGGAGTTCACTATAATGGAGCTCGAGTTCTTCTTCGATCAATCCAAGAGCTTGGAGGAATCTATGGAGTACTTGACTAATGAATTGCTTGACGTAAAGCTTAGAGTGCTATACAATGATTTAAAAGCATATGGAGTTAAAGAGCCTGTTGAAGCACCTCTAAGGGATTTCCTCAGTAAGGGAGTAATAATTAACCCATGGCTTGCTTACTGGATGGTTGTTGGGCAAAGATTTGTTGAGAGCCTTGGGATCCCTAGAAATGCTACATACTTTGAAGAGAAGCTCCCACATGAAAGAGCTCATTACTCAGCTCAAACATTTGACCAACTAGTGTACAGCAAGAGGTATGGGTGGATTGAAGTAGCTGGCTACGCGTATAGAACTGACTACGATTTAAGAGGTCACATGGCTTATTCTAAAGCAGACCTAACTTACTTCAAGAAGTATGAAAAGCCCGTTGAGAGCACTTCAAGAAAGCTTGTGCCAGATGTAGTCAGTATAAAGAGGGACTTCAAGGATTCTGCACCACTAATATTATCCGAGGTACTTAAGCTAAACAGCGATCTCTTAGAGAGATCTTTG
>CALKYD010000100.1 GCA_938003605.1 uncultured Sulfolobales archaeon
TCATTTAATTAACTTAGTTAAATCATTTAGCCAAAGGGAGTAGTATCCTAAGTACGGTAGTTTCAATAAATATCCACTTACTTCAATTACTTTCCCCTCAATACTTGAATACGGTATGCCGCTTCTACACGGCGGTAGAGCTGGATCAGCTATTGGATTGTTATCTCCTTTAACTAAGTAGCATGGAGAAGCACCTTCATTAAGGACTGCCACCACTCTATGTATTATTAGCGTTGAACCACGCCTATATATTACTACGTCGCCTACACTTATCTCATTCGGCTTAGGCTTGTATGAAAACACTAAATCTCCTTCACGCAGTGTTGGAAGCATGCTCTTTCCATCTATAGCAGCTAATGGTGCTTCACTTCCCGTTATAAGCGTAAGTATAGGCCTTATGAAAGCCATTATTGCAAGGATCAAAGCAGCTATAGCTATGTTCGCCAATTCCTTCCACTTCAAGAAACTACGCCCTACTATCATTAGGATCCTCTACTCTTCTTCGTATTCCTCTAATTCAGCCATTTCTTCATCTAGGTTCTCTAAGTCTATTTCTATTACCTTCGGCTCCCTCCTCTCCTCAACGCTTATCTCCCTTCCGCTGACTTCAACGCTGGCCTCTCCAACCTTTAGTTTGCTCACTACATCCCTCCACTTATGGCCGCAGTTAGGGCATTCAAAGACGCCCATGATTGTTATAGTTATCCTCCCTCTTCTATCAGGTATTGGTGCTACCAGCTGCCACGTTTTAGTAGGTTCATTAACTACGGCTCCACAGTTAGGGCATTTAAAGCTTCTTCTCTTAGGCATATACATCCTCTGCGCAGCCTTCTTTACAGATACGTTAATAACCATAGTATTTAAATTCAAGCGCGCCCTCAAAATGCCTTGAGGCCTATTGCTAAGGCTAATGTTGTGTGACTGTGAATTAAAGCTCTTAGGAAGCTAACCTATGTCTCCCCGCCCTTATCTACTACAGTTATTTCACCAAGCAGTTTCCTCGATCTATAGAAGCCTATGTAAGACGCTATTACTCTAACCGACACGCTCACCTCTTCATGGAATGAGCACTTCGATTCAACCAAGCTTCCGTCAATTAGCTTAACTCTTATTTTCTTAAAAAGATTGCTTCCACAGTCTATTACTTCAAAGCCCTTTACAAATCCATTGAGGGCCAATGCCTCTATGTACCTAAGGCTGCAGTCTTCTCTACACGTAACGTATCTACTAACAGCTTCCCATCCACTCATGGAATCCGCCCCGAGCACTAGTGGATTCTCCTAAGTCTAAAAGCTATTAGAGCTTTTGCCCAGCTTTCTCGAGAAACCTATCAACAAGCTCATCTATGCTTGGCCCTTCAACTACCCTAATATTGAAGAACGCTCTGACGAACTCTCTATTCACTTTAATTACCTTCGATATGTCGCTTTGAGTTCCAAGAACTATCGTGTCAGCAGGCACTCTACGCAGGGTCTCCTCCAGATCCATTAAATGCTCCCTCCTATACCCTGTGCTCGGAATTACCCTACCTAAGTGTGGATACCTCTTGTAGGCTTCAGCTATAATGCCCACTGCATAAGGCCTTGGATCAACTACTTCAGACGCCCCATATTTTAATGCAGCTACATAGCCTGCAGCATAAGGCGAGCCTCCATGAGTAATCGTTGGAGAGTCCTCTACAACAACTACTCTCCTCCCCCTTATTGCCTCAGGCCTGTCAACACTTACTTCACTCACCGCTAGGCTTATCAATGCCCGCGGATTAACTCCCCTAACATTGCTCACCACTCTACTCACATCACTCTCACTAGCTTGATCAACTTTATTTACTATGACTGCGTCAGCCATCCTTACATTTACCTCTCCCGGATAGCTTGAGACCTCTTGCCCAGGCCTCGTTGCATCAGCTACAGTTATTAAGTAATCCGGCCTATAGAATGGCCAATCGTTGTTCCCTCCATCCCACAGTATTACGTCGCTCTCCGACTCCACTAATTGAAGGACTTTCCCATAATCTACGCCTGCGTAAACTGTGAGGCCCATATTTATGTAGTGCTCGTACTCCTCCCTCTCCTCAATTGTAACGCCGTACTTATCGAAGTCCTGGGCTGAGGCAAACCTTTGTACAATGGACTTCTCTAAATCGCCGTAAGCCATTGGGTGTCTCACTATGCCTACACGCAGGCCGCGATTGATGAGAGATTTAGCTAGCTCCCTTGAAACACTGCTCTTTCCAGCGCCAGTTCTAACTCCTACAACTGCTATTACTGGCTTAGATGATTCAATCATAGTCTCCTTGGGTCCAAGGATCCTGAATGAAGCGCCTGTAGCCAGTGCTTCGCTCAGCAGCCTGCCAAGATCGTTGTATGTGAGGTCGCTGAAACTTAAGACAACTTCATCAATGTCATTCCATTCAACAAGATCCTTTAAATAGCTAGCTGACACTATGGGTATGCCACTTGGATATAGATGGCCGGCCAGGCTTGGGGGGTATCTACGCCCAGTAATCCCAGGTATTTGCGTTGCTACAAATGCTATGACTCTATATTCAGGGTTATCTCTATAGACTACGTTAAAGTTATGGAAGTCTCTGCCGCCAGCACCAATTACTAATACCTTCCTACTCTTAGCCAAATGGCTCACCTAAAGCCGCGTGATTTGCAGAGCCATATATAACTCTACTGCGTAAAGAAGGTTATGCTCCCTCTTTTAAATACCATCTTATTGCAACAGAACTTCAGGGTGAAGTGCGTGGCTGAGAAAGCGTTTGAAAGAGCTTGGTACGGCGCTAGCGAGCCAACAATAGGTGAAAAACTCAAGAGCTTCTTCAAAAACGACAAGGAGCCCCTAGCTAAGAGAGCTGTTATGGCAAACTATAGAGTTAGATCAGCTCTCAACAGAGTCAGGTCTTATGTAGACAGGATAAATGAGAGAGATAAGGAGCTCTTCGAGAGAGCTGTTGAATCACTCATGAGGAAGGACGAGGCGAGAGCGAAGATATACGTCAATGAAGTCGCTGAAATAAGGAAGATAGCTAGGCAGCTGCTGACGGTAGAGTACGTGTTAGAGCACGCCAGCCTAAGGCTTGACACATTCATGATTGTTGGAGAAGCGTTTACAACAGTTGCACCAGTAGTAGGAATATTGAAGGAAGCAGCCAACATATTGAGGGGGATAGCTCCAGATCTATGGATAGACCTAAACATGGCTGTATCAGACCTCAGTACAGTAATGAGTGCTGCCGGATTCGACGTAGGATTAGGCGCGGATATAACCATGAGCCCTGAAGCAAGGAAGATATTTGAGGAAGCAAAGATCGTCGCAGAGCAAAGACTGAGGGAGAGGTTCCCAGAGCTCCCAGCTACTGCTCTTGCAGTAGGAGAGCAGGCAGGGATTCAGCAAGGGAAGCCGTGAGTAAAGCCTCAACGTTTTTACATTGATGCCGGCGTGTTAGCAAATATTTTTTGAGTATAACCTATAGATCTCATCAATAATGCTTTCTCTAACTTCACTAAGCAATCTACCATTACTACTTAGTACAACTCCAGGCTCTCCACTAATTACTCTGCCTATTACTGAGCATGGAATACCTACTTCTAGAAGAGAGCCCACGGCCTTCTCAACGTATGGCTCAGGTATTGTCGCTACTAGTGAGACGCTGCTGAGCAGCTTCAATGGATCTATGTTTAAGGCCTTGGTCACAGCAGCGACTATGGGGTTGAGCTTTATGAGGGAGGGGTCGACCATTAATTTAACTCCACTAGCAACGCTTACTTCATAAAGACCTTCCAGCAGGCCTCCTTCAGTGAGGTCGTGCATTGATGAAGCGTATGGAGCTATCCTTAATGCTGCTTCAACAATGCTTACTCGCTCTATGAACTTCCTTGCCTCAGAAATCACATCTGGGCTTAACCCTCTTTCAGCAAGGAGCTGCGGAAAATCCCATGCAATTACGGAAGTCCCTTCACCACCGATATAACCAGCTACGATCACTAGATCCTCTAATCGCGCGCCTTTAGTAGTCACCACTCGCTTGTCAGTATACCCTACTACTGTCGATACAACTATGGGCCTCGGTAGCCCAGGAGTGTATTCAGTGTGGCCACCTATTATTGAAACACCTATTGTTTTAGCAGCTTTATCAGCATCACTCATTATTTCGTCAATTAGGCCCTCATGTGAGTTGGGCGGCATGAGGACTACTAACTCAGCCCACCTGGGTCTGGCTCCTCTTACTGCAACGTCGTTTGCAGCCACGTTTACAGCTAGCCACCCTATTCTCCTTGAAGCAGTTGTTATTGGATTAGTGTGCGTCACTAAGTAGCCGTTGCCTAGCCTTACTATACCTGCATCCTCTCCAAACGCCGGTCCTTGGACTACGTCTGGGTCGTGGACGCCAACATATTTAAAGACTGTGGACTCAAGGATCTCTCTTCTAGGCTTGCCCACATTCATGAACTCCTTCCCCCTTTTTCCTCAAGCACTCTACGCAAATATATAATATTGTTGATAACTTCACTAAGCAGTCTTCGCAACCAACTCTACCGCAATTCATACAATACCCTATAGACGGGTTTTTCCCGCAAATCTCACACAGCAGGGATTCACATACGCTGCACAGGTTCTTCAGCGAACTATAGTGTTGCTTGCAAACGGGTCTACTGCACTTGCTGCATACGTAAACTGCTTCTGCGCCACAAATAGCGCAGTGCTTCTTGAAGCTCCCTAAATCATTCAACGAGTTCTACCTCAACGCTCTTTAACAGACGCTGCGCAGTCACCTAGATGTTAGTTGAAGCTTCTTAAGGTGGCTTTACTTTATAAAACCTAGATATGTTTTCAACCTCTACTTTATATAAGTACTCTTCACTTACTACTCCCTCGCTAACTAAGCTCATTAATTCACGGGGTATATCCCAAGGGTATGAGGATACGCCGGGTCTCTCAGGGTCATCTATGAAGTCTGACTCAGTCATTAACTGCCCGGGCTTGCGGGGTAGTAGAGCTCTGTAAAGCTTCTCCTTAGCTGGGACAGTATACCAGTATCCATAGCTCTCAGCGTAATGGGCTTCACTAGGCGATACATGGTGTAGCAGTAGCGAGTCTGCGTGAACCCCAGTTAATTCAGCAATTCTCTTTATTGAAGTAACCGTAGAGTATCCTCCTTGCTCTAAGTGCAAGTGGACTAGCATATCGTTATCCCTGGCTACTTCAATAGCGTAAATTAGTATTAGCTCAGACGTAACAATCCACGCTGGATTAACTGCATAATGCTGTCTCCCAACTTCGCCTATGCCGTCTACAGTTTTTTCATTGTGGAGCTTAGCGATGTAATCTACGATTTTTCTAGCTAGTTCAACTATTTCACTAGGACTCCAGCCAGCCTTAAAGTACGCATCAACTAGGGATGGGTGGAAGCCCGCCAAAACACTTACTTCAACACCTTCCCTCCTTGCTCTCTCAGCCTCCCTCAATAGTATCTTAATGGACTTCTCGTGGCTTTCGAAGCCTAAGCCCTCTATACCGTAATGTTGTGGAGGAAGGGAGACTATGGCCATGAACCACCCATTGGCTTTCCTAAACTTCCTAGCTATTTTCTCAGCTCCCAGGCCCCTGACCGGGTTAGTGTGTAAGTGTGCATCACTAAACACTAGAGTCAAAGCATTCCCCTCCACAGCTTCAAGTATAATGCTAGAACTTTAACTGAGAACTTATAGCTCTCTAAGCTTGTAAAGCAGAGAGTGTTGATGGGGGGAAGGCTTTAAGAAGGGGGTTTATTAATTGAAGCTGTACGAGTATGAGGCTAAGGAAATTGTAAGTAGGTATGGAGTGAAAGTGCCTAGAGGATTCCTAGCTACTTCAATAAGTGAAGTTAGGGAAGCTGTTAAAAAGCTAGGGGGAGAAGTTGTTTTAAAGAGCCAAGTACTCGTTGGACGTAGAGGTATTTCCGGAGGCATAAAGTTCGCTAAGACTCTTAGAGAAGCTGAGGAAGCTTCATCAGATCTCTTTAAAATGAAGATCTTCGGTGAGGAAGTTAGGCAACTGCTTGTTGAGGAAAGAGTCTGCATAGATAGGGAGCTCTACTTAGCTCTAACGATCGATAGATCTAGGAGAGCGTTCGTTATCTTAGCATCAACTCTCGGAGGAGTGGAAGTCGAAGAACTCATTAGAGAGCATCCGGATGCATTAATTAAAATAACTGTTGACCCTATCGCTGGCCCAGCGCTATTTACTTCGAGATGGCTTGTGGAATTCTACAATCTCAGCAAAGATCTTGAGCCTCAATTAATGAAGATAGTTGACTCCATGTGGAGAACAATAGTGGATTATGATGCAGAGCTAGTTGAATTCAATCCACTCGCACTTTCATGCAGTGGTGAGCTAGTAGCTCTAGACGCTAAGATAGTTATCGACGACAACTCCCTCTACAGGCATAGGGAACTTGTAGATAGAGTGTATAGGGGTCTTTCAGACACTGAAGCAATAGCTAGAAGACACGGCTTATCATACGTCGAGCTCTCAGGCGACATAGGAATAATGTGCAATGGAGCGGGGCTAACCATGGCCACAATGGACTTAGTCAAGGCCTATGGTGGAGAGCCAGCTAACTTCCTGGACATCGGCGGCGGAGCATCCAGTGAACAAGTGAAGGAGGGGTTAAAGCTCCTGCTAACTAATCCACGAGTAAAAGTAGTATTAGTGAACATATTTGGTGGAATAACTAGATGTGATGAAGTTGCAGAAGGATTGATTAATGCTATAAGTGAAGTAGGCAGTGTAAAACCAATTGTAGTTAGATTAATTGGGACAAACGACAGCATAGGGAGGAGAATTCTTATGGAGAGAGGAGTGAGAGCCTTCTCAAGCCTTAGGGAAGCTGTTGCAACTGCTGTAGAGTTGGCGAGGCGAGATCCATGGCGATCTTAGTTAATGAAGGCACTAGAGTGCTCATTCAAGGAATTACAGGTAAGCAGGGGGCTTTTCACACAAAGCTCATGATTGATTATGGTACAAAGGTAGTTGCTGGAGTAACACCCGGGAAGGGGGGTTTAAGCATCCATGGAGTACCTGTATACAATAGCGTGCTCTCAGCTATGCGTAGGCACCCCGAGGTAAACACTAGCATTGTCTTTGTCCCAGCTCAGTACGCGCTTGATGCAGTTTTAGAAGCTCTTGAGGCAGGCATAGAAGTAGTTGTTGTAATAACTGAAGGAATCCCGCTTAAAGACGAGTTAATACTAGTTAGTAAAGCTAGATCCATGGATAGGATAATTGTAGGACCCAATACTCCCGGAATTATATCCCCAGGTATAGGGAAAGTTGGAATAATGCCTTCCCAAGCGTTTTCAAGAGGTGTAGTGGGAGTAGTGTCGAGGAGCGGTACTTTAACGTATGAAGTATCTATGGAAATAAGTGAAGCAGGGCTAGGGCAGTCAAGCGTTGTAGGGATAGGAGGAGACCCTGTGACAGGCCTAGACTTCATAGAAGTCTATGAAATGTTCGTAGACGACCCATATACAAAGGCTATAGTAATCATTGGAGAAATAGGTGGAGATGCTGAAGAGAGACTAGCTGACTATATAAAGAGGAGTGGAGTTGAGAAGCCCACGCTCGCCTACATAGCTGGTATGACAGCTCCTCCGGGTAAACGTATGGGTCACGCCGGCGCCATAATATCGATGGGGCTTGGAACTTGGGAGAGCAAAAAAGAGGCCCTGGAGGATGCAGGAGTAACGGTTTGCAATGCCCCGTGGGAGGTCTCCAGAGCTCTGCTCAACATAATACGAGGATAGGGCATTACTTTGGGATAAGCAGTCAAATATCCATATACTTGCAGTTGCC
Organism: uncultured Sulfolobales archaeon; assembly: GCA_938003605.1. The sequence continues at coordinate 7,843 of CALKYD010000100.1, forward strand.
TGCACTACGTGTAGTGCTTCCCAGCTGTGTTGAACGAGGGTTAACGCTACGGCTTTTCCTAAGGTATTCCATTTAAGGCCTTAAGTCTTCAGGAAGCCTGCCATGATTATAGTAATTGCTAGCGCTTGCTATACGGGAGTATTAGTCGGATTCATTCAGTCCTCTAATTACTTCTTCTAACTCGCTTAAGCTCTTTATGCTTAACCAGTCGATTCTATGCCCGGGTGTTCCTTCTCCATGAATTATTCTAAGGATTTCGTCAAGGACTTCGCTAACTTCTTTACTAGTTGTGTCTACTTCAAATACTTTGCTTCCTCCATAGGCTTCTATAGCGTTTATAGTGCATATCGATAAGAGCTCTGCTTCAACATTCTCCCTCACTTTAGCCTTCTTCCAGCCTCTCTTAATTAATCTGTTCTTTAATTCAACGGGATCCATCCTTAATACTATTGCTAAAGTCACGTAGTCTTCTGGAACTATTTCACCATAGTGGCTATCCACTATGACTAGCTCTCTT
>CALKYD010000101.1 GCA_938003605.1 uncultured Sulfolobales archaeon
TGAATATCGCCCATCACTAATAGGTCTCTATCCCCCCTCCTAACTTCCACCACTTGGCGGTGCACAAGCCTTAGGCATCCGTAGTCCATACTGTTAGCTAACTGAAAGTCCCTAACTAACTCCTCAAGATCCTTCTTTCCCCTAGCTATGCTACTCACTTCACTCAGCAAGCTCTCTAAACCCATCCCATACCCACCTTCCTCCACGCACTCCTATACTTCATTACTTCTAGGCCTAGGCTTCTGAAAGACGCTTCAAGCACTACAACGTTCTTAGGCAGTATCGTTAGTGAAGCAATGTTCGGCTTCTCAAGCCTTAATGAAATACCTTCAGTGTTTCTAGCTGTGTAAGCCACTGCCTTCTCAAACTTGAAGAAGGACGTTAGTGTTGCCTTTAACGCTAAGTTGCTTGAGTTAAAAAGCACCATTCCTAAGTAGTCCTCACTTATAATGTAATCCCCTATGAAGATGGACTTCGGGAATAGCGTGAATAGCTCCTCGAAATCCACTACCTTAGAGCAATTTCTAAGCAGAGCTCCTTCAGAAGATAAGGAGAGCAGCACGTTATTCAATACATCAAGGGAGCACACAATTGAATAAGTTGTGAAGTACCTTCCCGGTGGAAGAGCTACCATTCCTTTACGCAAGCATATTCTCTTCATATCAACGTTAACTAAGCCTATAGATAGATCATTCTTTAATGCTAGGACGGCGTTAGTCAAGCAGCGTTCCCCACTCAGATCTAAGTGCGTTGAAGCAATGAAGTATGGAGTTAGAGCACTAATGATTGCGTTAAGCCATCTAGTGCTAAAACTATACTCACTCACTAAGTCAAAGTACATAGCTGGGCGAGTAGTGGATAGAATAACTTCAGATCCATCGCTCATGTAGATCTTTAAGCTATCGTTAACAGCTGTAACTTTCCTCACTGAAGCTCCAGCATCGCTAGTGAAGTCTACGCCCATGTTGTAAATGGACAACCCATTGCTAATTAATCTCAACTTAAATCCACTTACAACGATCTCGTTTTGCGCAGTCTCCCTCTCCACACATTCAGCTATGGTCTTCGTTGAAAAAGGCCTTAGCTTAACTATCCCGCAGTCAGTGGGAACTAAGGCTTCAACTGGAATGGGGTTCACTAAAATATCCCCTTCCCCCTCCTTCACTAAGCCCGTGTTCACTAAGAGATCGCGTATTCCCCTAAAGTCTACGTAAGGCTTCCACGCAACCCCTATGTCTTGAATCGATACAGCACGCCACGCATGCTCTCCACAGCGGCCTAGCTCAATGACATACCCGGCTGGATCCCTTAAGGACATCTGTGGGCCAACATACTTAATCCTAACTCTAGATAGTGCAGCTATCTGTGGCAGGAGCGTTACCTTCCTAGCCAACTCCTGATCTACGGAGATTTCGGCCTCCTTCCTGGGCAATATGTTTAAGTTAAATACGTGACTCATGCTTTCATACCGCTGCCTACTTTACTTGCAGAACTGGATATAGCCTTACTCCACTAGTAGCCCTCCTATTGCTTACCTTAACTAGAGAAGCTATGAGTTTATCAACGCTGTTAGTCCAAACCTCTAACACTACTTCTATTGGATAACTACTTGTGAAACAGGCTTTCCGCACTATTACTTCACGTGACGTTAAGTCCTTCACTAAGTCGTTGACTGAGTAGTCTTCATTAGTTATGAGTGCTTCAATAATTACGTTAGTCTTAGCGCGTGGAACCATGGCTTTCGCTCTAACGTGGCTCCTAATGTGAGCCCAGTAGTGGTAGTACGTAGTTGAAAGCGGTATTCCCTCCATGAGAGCTACTGTTGAAAGGCTTGACGCTCCTCGAATGAGGTGTGCCACTATAGCTAGATCATATTGATCGAGCTCTAAAGACTTCTTAACTCTCAACAAGCTTGGAATAAATGCGCTCCAATTATTGAGGAACACTATTGGCTTAACGCAGTTAGTTAACTGTAATGCTTCTAAGGCTATTCCATCACTGGCCTTCTCCTCAAGAGATTCAACTAAGCGCTCCCCTCTCTTAGCGACAGTTATGTACGATAGGATGGAGTACGATTCATTGCATATGGATAGGTAGCTATCTATCAGTCGCGTCATTGGGTATTCGTCCAGCTTTAAGTACTTGTAAGCCTTTGCTTCAGCTATCACGTATATGGGTGAAACTCCTATAGCATTTAGATCTATGTCAACTATTTTCCTAAAGTACTTACTCAAGTTCCTGAGCCTTCTATAGAATGAAGTGCGCGAAATCCCCAGCTCTCTGAGGATCTCCGCAATGTTCTTTAACCCCATTGAGAGCTCATTGTAGGAATCAATTATTCTGTGGTCTTCATCGCCCAGCTCAAGCCACTCCAATTCAGCCACCTTCACACTCTGTGGAGCCAACGTCTCTTAAAGCTTTCACAACGTTACGTGTATGAGTAGCTCTAACTGTGAAATTTCCACTTATCATCGTTGAAAAACTCACGCTCCCCAACCCGCGAACTACTTCATGAAGCACAGCTGCGCTTCTCTCCATAGATAGGCGCGCTCCTGCAGCATTTGATTGGCGGAGTTCAAGCACTACTGCTGTACCGCTACTTGCATTAATCGAGCACGCCAACGAGTGCTTTAACGCTTGAGTAAAACCCTTCCCCCCTACATCGCTTCTTCTACGGATAGCACTTAGCTTAATCAATGGCGCTTTAGTCATGAAGTTTAAGCAGTGCTCCATGCACATTACCTCTTTAATTGAAGTGCTCAGTCAAATGCCTTTCAATCACTATTCAGAGTCGGGAGTAGTCCTCATTGCACACCTAAGTCTACTGAGTTCTAGCAGGGCTCTTAAATACTTCCTCGGAGCAGTAAGCATTAACGTAGAAGGCCCTCTCTAAGTGAGTGCTGTAAGGCACTGTTATTCAATTAATTACCTTCTCTAAATTAGAGTAGTGGGGGGAAGTGGAGTGAGTGAAATAATTGAGTATTTGAAGAAGAAGGGTCTTTTTGAAAAAGTCTCCGAACTATCTAGGATAATTGGAGTAGGAGTAGATGAGGTTAGTGAAGTAGCTTTAGAACTCGGAGTCAACTCCCTGTACATACTTAATTCACTTAAGTATAGGGATAGAGTGGCATCTATGGCTAAGGATGAAGGGATACCGTTAAGTGAAGCTTCTAAGAGAATCCTTAATAACGTGATTGCAACTGGAGTAGGCCTCTATGGGAAGATAGATGAATTCCTCAATGAAGTAAGTGGAGCAGGCGTGGGTTTAAGAATTGTTGGAGTAGAGTGGCTTAGCAACGTCAGTGAAATAGGGGTGGTGGCACTACTGGAGAAAAAAGATCAGTCTACAGCATCCCTCAGAATGGACTTGAGGAGGGATGGCTCAATAAGGTTAGCTTGCTCAATAAATGTTGGCTCTGAACAAGAACTCGGGGATAAGTACGTCGATGTTAAAAGCGCGTTAGACACTGTAATTGAAGACGTGGTTAGAAGCGAGGAGTACAACGCCATAGTGAATGAAGTTGAAGACTGTGGAGAAGCTGTATCCATAGACTACTGTGAAGTAGACGATGTACTGCAAATATACTTAGTGCTGGAAGCCCATAGCGCTAAGTGCATTCCCAAGCTCAGCAACCTCTACGACATCCTCGTTAAAGCTAGAGGCATAGCGCTGAGGACAGGGACTTCATGAACAACAGTGCTTGCGAACGTATTAATACTACTACTTAAAGAAGTAACTCAGTGAGCAATGCATGGAGTCCATGCATGAACTCGTGGAAAAAGCACTAGATAAAGCGCTTGGCTTAGGAGCACTGTTCGCTGTAATTAGATTTCATGAAAACAAGTACGAGCTCATAACTGTAGACAGCGGCTTCCTACGGCAGTACAGCTACACGATAGCTAAGGGAGTGGGCGTAGAAGTATATACAAGCAGTGGGAGAGGCTATGCCTACACATCCGATCTAAGCTTAGAGTCGATCAGTAAAACGATCGAGCGATCAATTTCTATGGCGCGGGCAGCGAGCTCTAAGAAGCTTGAGGCAGCGTTTGAGGATGAAGCTAAGAAGATAAGTTTTAAAACCCCCGTGAAAAAAGATCCACTATCCATTGATCCAGATGAAAAAGTTAAGCTATTAATGGATTTAAACAAGCTAAGCCTAAGTCATGCGGGGATATCGTCAGGCATAACTAATATGGGTATTGAAGTAGATCGTAGGTTAGTTGCTTCCAGCAATGGAGGATTAGCTGAAAGCATCATTACTGGAGTAGGCGTGGCCCACATGGCTGTTGGAAAAACAGGCTCCTCAAGCGAGAGAGTATATGATTCTGAGTCATTTATAGGAGGCTATGAGTACATAGAGAGATATGATTGGGAGAGCTTCATAAATGAACTAAGCAAGTTGGCTGTAGAAGCTTCTAGGGCTAAAACTCCTTCTCCAGGAGCGTACGTTGCTGTGCTTGACAATGAGGTGATAGGCCTATTTATACATGAAGCATTCGGGCACGCTAGTGAAGGCGACTTAGTCCGCTCAGGCTCATCAATTCTATCTGGGAGGCTTGGTGAAAGAGTGGGCAGTGAACAAGTTACTGTAGTTGATGAAGGAGTAGTCAATGGAGGATACCCTGTTCCATTCGATGATGAGTGCACTCCAAAGAAGAGGACTGTAGTTGTGGAGAATGGTGTTTTAAAGAAGTATTTGACGAACAGAGTAATTGCAGCTTCTTTAAACAACGAGCTTACAGGCAATGCTAGAGCCATGAACTTCACTTACGATCCCATAGTTAGGCAGACGAACTTCTATATGGAGCCAGGGGATTTCAGCTTAGAGGAGCTATTCGAAGACGTAGACTACGGAATATACCTGCGTGGGAGGGGAGCTATGGGAGGACAAGTAGATCCATCTGTAGGGACATTCACATTCCACGTGGGCCCCTCATACATCTTGAGGAGAGGCGAACTAAGTGAATTAGTTAGGGGAGTCATAGTTAGCGGCAACATACTCGACGTATTAAAGAACGTAGACGCTGTTGCTAAAGACTTGAAGATAAGGACCAGCGTGTTCGGGGGTTGTGGGAAGGAAAATCAATTAGTTAGAGTAGGGGATGGAGGCCCTCACGTTAGAGTACGCAAGATAATCGTTGGAGGAGAGTAGGGAGTGCTAGAGTTAACTGAATTAGCTGAACGAGCTGTGAAAGCACTTAGCTCTAGTGGAGTAAGTGAAGCCGAAGCATACGTTGTTGAAACCTTCTCAACAGACTTAAAGTATGTTAAGGGGGAAATAGACGTCATTAGGAGCGGGAGAGCTATCTTAGTAGGATTAAGGGTAGTTCTAGGAAAGAAGGTTGCAGTCGTTGGAGGCACTATAAGTTCCCTTAGCGATGCAATAATGCTCGCTGAGTCAGGCATGAAGATCGCTAGGACAAGTCCTGAGGACCCTAATTGGAGGAGCTTGCCTAAAAGCATAGGTGTGACGCCCGTTGGAAAAATATTTGACGATAGAATCGCTAACCCAGATGTTGAGTGGTCGAAGCACGTCCTTGTTGAGTCAGCTAAAGTAGTGGGAGAGCTTGATCCAAGGGCTTCCTTAGTTAGCGCTGGCTTAAAATACGTTAAAGCGAAGCGCGTAATAGCGAACAGCTACGCTGACGCTATCTCAGATGATTCAACGAAGTTCCTATACTATGTTGAAGTAAAGGCATTTGAAGGCGGTAGTGAATCGGGGTTTACTGAGTTTCACGCTTCAACAACTCTAGAGGGCTTCAACTATGAATCCATAGTTAGGAGAGCTGCTGAGAGAGCTATTGCTGGCTTGAGGGCTAAGGCTATTGAGACTGGAGCATATAACGTTGTTTTAACTCCGAAAGTATTTGGCTCAATAATTTCCTCAGTCCTTGCCCCAGCTCTTTACGCAGACAACGTTCAGAAAAATAGAAGCCCTCTAGTTGGCAGAGTCGGCGAAGAAGTGTTAAGTAGTGAGATAAATGTAGTTGACGATGGATGCATTAGTGGACTCTATTCCACACAGGCATTCGATGATGAAGGAGTGCCTACAAAGAGGAAGAGCGTCTTTAGGAAAGGTGTTCTAGAGACGTACTT
>CALKYD010000102.1 GCA_938003605.1 uncultured Sulfolobales archaeon
AGTTGAGTAACCCACAATCCGCCGAGTACGTAGTACCATGATCCTAAGACCATGCCTCTCTCCACAGTTCTACTACTCTTAGCGGTAAACAATGACTGTATTCTCTGAGACCAGCACCAGAAGCCTAGGGCTGTCCCAAGGGATGCTGTGATAAACCATGATATGGGTCTATCCCCCCTGGGACCCGGCATAATTAAGTGTGATGCAGAGACTCTCTCTACTGCTTCATAGAGTCCGCTTAGGCCGCCGAAGTACTTAACTATTATGGCCCAGCTTCCTCCAAGCATTGCTGCAAGCATTATTGCTCCAAGCAATACGTTCGTTAAAGCTATTGAGATCATTCCACCCATGAATACGTACACCATGACTAGCGCGAAAACAGCTATTGAGACGTGCATTGATTGCAGAGAGCCGTATGTAGCGGAGTCAACTATTATTGCTACACTCCTTATTTGAAGCTGTATGTATGGAAGCTGGAATACGATTGATGTTAGTGCTGAAGCAATTGTCAGAAGCTTGTTCCCATACCTCCACGTAATGAAGTCTGATAGAGTGAGCAGCCTGTTCTCTCTAGCTATCCTCCACAGCTTTGGAGCAACCAAGTACCCCAGTGAATAGCCTAAGAGTGAAGTACCCCACGCGAATATGGTTGCCGCTCCATAAGTGTAGGAGTAGCCTGATAGTCCCAGGAAAGTGTATCCACTGTATATGACGGCGGCAGTGTTTAGGAAGAAGACTATTGTTCCAAGAGTTCTGCCAGCAACTATGTAAGTATCAGCCTTAAGGGCCTTAACTCCTCTCGCCGCTAGAATGCCTATGATTATTGAAGCACTAGTTATTGAGAACAGTATTGTTGAAGCAATTACTGCCCTCTCATCCACTGTTGCCACCTTTCAACTTGAAGTAGAGGAGTGTTAGAGTAATTGAAATAGCTATTGAGAGCACTAGGTAGTAGAGCCAGAGGAGGGGGATTCCAAAGACTTTTAAATCAATTCTATTTACGATGGGGGCAGGGATTATCCATAGGATGAACATCAATGCTATAGCTAGTGGTTTAACGTAGTGCTGCAGAGCTTTCCTAGAGGATGCACTAGGCTCTGCAGTGTTGGAAAGCTGTGTAGGTGGAGAAGCTGTGGAGACAGCAATCAATTTACTTAAGGAAATCCCCGTAGAACTGCCTCCTTCATCGATGAAGCCATCTATGTAAGTGCCTGTAGTTAAGCAATTCACTTCAATTACACCTGCTTGTTAGAGAATTATTGAGAGGCATTGAATAAAAACCCTTTGCATCAGCACTCAAGACCCATATCATCGATGACTCGAATCCCCAGCTTCATCATCTACAGTACAACTTTTAGAAACACCTATAAATTCCCTACACTCCTTATAGTAACTCAGTGCGGCGGTCGTCCAGCCTGGACTAGGACGCCGGCCCCCCAAGCCGGAGATCCCGGGTTCAAATCCCGGCCGCCGCATCACTGCTTGAGTAGTTGAAAGCTTCTTGCAATACCTAGGATCACTTTAATCTCTGGGAGTTATTCAGCGCAATTTAATTAATTCACTGAGGGCTTACATAGCTTAACATTTTTGTCCACGCACTGCTATGGATTAGTGAGCCTAGTTTATAAGGCCGCTGCTTTAAGCAGGGATAGGGTGTGGAGCTCTTAGCTAAATCTCAAGGCGTTCCAGTAACGGTGACTCCAAGCCCGCCGCCTGGGATAGCTGAAGCTATTCAGCGTCTGCTCTCATGGATGCTGTGGATAGGCTGGGCAGTAGTTGCCGCAGCATTTGTAGTTGGAGCAATATACATAGTGATAGGGGATGGCGAGAGAGGGAGGAAGTACTTGTTTGGAGCAATAGTTGGAGCAATAGTTATGGCTTTCTACAGCACAATAATAAGTGGATTGATAGGCTGAAGCTGCAGCACTCCCAGCTTAAAAAGAACCCTCCCCCTTGGGGTACTGTATGAGGGCTGTTAGCACAGAGCTTGTAGTAATAATATCGCTGATAGTGGTAGGCTTAGTAGTAGTCTTCTCGTTGAGGGGGTGGGTTAGTGGGCAAATATCAAGGCTTGGAGGAGTAGACATGGCTACTGCAAGCTACTCCCTCTCATACACTACTCCAAGCAATGTAATCATATCGCTGATCGTGAGGAACAACATGCCTTCACAGATAAGTGTCGCAGGCTTTAACATAACTCTTTCAAACGGCACAGTACTGCATTCCGCGAGCCCCAGCGTATCAGTGTCGCCATCCATTGGAGCTGGATACACTGTCCCCGCTAAGTCGGATGCCTTATTTACGATAACGTTATCAGGCATAAGCCCTGGGGCGACAGTAAGGGATGTAAACGTAGTAGTACTGGATCCGTCGAGTGGGCAGATGCAGTGGATAAAAGCTGTTGGAGGGGGCTAGCCTCCTCCACTCTAGAGTACTCCTCTTTTTTCAACCACTCTCCTTCTCCAGGTGGTTTTAATGAAGCTCAACACTCTACTGAGGAAAGCCCTTGGCTCTCTAAAGCCGGAGAGAAGAGGGACTATGCCTACAGTAAGCGTAGAGCGTGCTGCAGTGAGCCAAGCTCAAGTAGTAGCGAGTTACCGTGTAGGCGCATTCACAGTACATATAGCTGATGCAGGAGGCCTATACGAGTACTCTGTGAGACCACTTGAAGAACTAGAGGAGTTGTATAGGTTTGTGGGTGAGAAGCTAAATGACTTAACTCCGCTCTTGAAGAGGGGCAGCGACATAGGGGATGTCTTGGCGGAAGTACTGAAGATACCTCGTGAAAGAGTTCCAGAAGCGCTCTACGCCCTAAGATCTTTGCTCAGCTATGGCAAGCTTCAAGTACTGCTGGACGACCCATACATACAGGACATATGTATTGAAGGCGCTGGCAGAGTCTGGGTTAGGCACTCACTAGTTGAGTTACTGAAGCCTGAGCAGGACTTCGCTCTAACCAACATTGCCTTAAGCTCAAGTGAGGAAGTAGTAGCGTTGCAGCAAGTTATTGCAACAAAGTGCGGTGTCTACGTTTCGACAAGCAATCCAATCGTTGACGCTCAACTGCCGCAAAGTGATGGAGGGCATAGAGTCCACTTAGTCTTCCCCACAATATCCCAAAACAGGCCTGAGATAGTCATACGCAAGAGAATGCCTCACCCGCCACACCTAGACCAGCTTGTTGAAGCCCGAGTACTGCCTAAAGCAATAGTGGAACTGCTTAAGCTCATTATAGGTGCGCACGGCAGCGTAATCATAGCTGGGCCCCCGGGATCTGGGAAAACAACTCTGCTGAGAAGCACTCTGTACAGCCTTGTTCCAAGGACTTGGAAAGTCATTGTAATAGAGGA
>CALKYD010000103.1 GCA_938003605.1 uncultured Sulfolobales archaeon
TCTAGTACGTCCTTGCTCAAGCAGAACACCACAAGTACTGCTTTCAATTTGATAAAAGGCTATCCCGTGATTAATAAACAATCTTGAGTTATGCATTAACATAGGCATGTTTACTGGAAGTCAAATAGCTGCTTTGGGCTACGTAATATCTTTTAAATAATATTTAAAAGATTGTTAAGTAGTGGAGCCCTTGATCTTCAATATGTACTTGAATGCGGCGTCAGCTGCTATAGCTCCTTCAGCTACTGCTGTAACTATTTGCTCAAACCTATACTTGCATGGTCCTCCAGCAGCGTCTCCTGCAACAAATATTCCTGGAAGGTTAGTGCTCATGTCTGGCTTCACTACTGCATGACCGCTATCATCTACTTCCAAGCCGATCTTCTTGAAGAACTCTCTATCAGGCTCTAAACCCACTTCTATAAAGACTCCATCGACTTTAATAACGCTCTCCCCATCACCCGTTACGTTAGCTACTCTTATTGCTTCAACTTTTTCCTCACCAACTACTTCTTTTACAATGGAGTTTAGGATGAGCTCTATCCTTGGGTTGTTCTTAACTGCCTCTACATAGGTTGGTAAAGCCCTAAAGCTGCTCCTTCTATGCACTAAGTATACTTTAGAGCATATGCTGGCTAAGTAAAGGGATGAAGCTAGGGCAGAGTTTCCCCCTCCAATAACTGCCACGACTCCATCCTTAAATAATGGTCCATCGCACGTAGCGCAATAAGATACTCCTCTACCAATAAGCTTCTCCTCTCCTGGGACTCCGAGCTTCTTCCTCCTGCTTCCAGTAGCTATGATTACAGCAAGTGCCTTCAGCCTCCTCCCCGCTTGTGTTGAAACGACCCAGTAGGATCCATCGCGGGTTACTTCAATGGCTTTATCTAAAACTATTGGAACTCCATACGTTGATACATGTGCTATAAACTTCTCCGCTAGTTCAGCTCCTCTCACGCCTGGGAGGCCTAAGTAATTATCTACTAAGTGTATTTCATTCAAGTAACCGCCGATCTTTTCAGTGACCACAACTGCCTTTAGGAAGTACCTAGTTGAGTATAGTGCAGCAGCTAAGCCAGCGGGTCCCCCACCGACTATCACTAAATCATACTCCACGCTCATTGATTCCCTTGGCTCCAGCTCAGGTTTTAACTTGAATTTAAAACTCACTACTTACACCCCCTCAACTCTACAGAATCTATTGCAGTATATGCATCAAATGTTTATTAAAGTCTGTGCTTGATAATGCATGCAGTTGGCTTTGCAGTGGCGGTGGCTTAAGTGAACTTTAGCGACATACGCTTTTTACAGCAGGTTGCTGCAGCATTAATGCTTATAGCAATACTATCGTATGTGATCGCTGGGCATAGGTTGAAGAAGGCTCTGCTGACAACGCTTCTTTCAGCACTAATACTCATCCACTACTCTATAGTATTCAGCGTAGCTTCGCTAGGAGTAGCAGTAACTATTTACCCACTTGTATACACCGAGGTCTTTGACTCGTTTAGAAGCCTAAGCCTAGACTATGGGCAAATAGCGATCATAGCAACTATGGCTATGTGGCGTAAAGAGGTAGCGCGACTCGTCAAGGAAGCTTTAAGTTCATTTAAGCAAGGTAAGAGAGAAAGAAATAAAAGTAGAAGCAGTTAATCAACGTAAGTGAGCCGCCGTAGTATAGCCCGGTCAAGTATGCGGGCCTCTCGAGCCCGTGACGCCCTTCAAACCCATGGGTGCGGGAAACCCGGGTTCAAATCCCGGCGGCGGCACTATTGAGTAAGAATGTAGGACTTAGTCAGCGGAAAAGATCATGCTTCGTTGTATATTCCATAGAGTCTTTCGCAAGCCTCTATTACTCGTGAAACAACTATCCAGGCTTCAAGGACTTCGGGGTAAATTGAGTAGACGTATTTAGCTAGCGAATACGTTGCTTCACTAAACGAGCCGTGGGGAAAGCACCCTATGCCTACTGCGCATTCAGCGCTAAGGGCTTCCTCAACTACTCGATCAGGGCTTGCTCTAACTCCCTCCTCGCTAAGCAGTATTAGGCATCTACACCCTATTTCTGTGAGGAGGCTCTTCAAATTCATCTTCTTCACATATAGTAATGGCTTGCTGGCCTCCGGCGGCACTTTGCCGTACTTAAGCAATTGCTCGAAGAGCCCCACGAATCTATTGTAGTTTCTGGGGATTCTCGTACTTGGATCTATGAAAATGACTGATCCATTCACAGTATGCACGTATAGCTTTAGCAAACCCCTCTTATTCAATGGACTTCCGAGAGCGTTCAACAATGATATGTGTACTATGTCTGGGCGCCCTCTTTTCTCAAAGTTCGTTAGACCCTTCATTGCGTGGTAATGTATGCTCTTATCTAGCAACATCTCGCCCGGCTTCTTACGCCTCCTCCGAGCAGCATTCAGTACAGCTGGGTGACTCCAAATAGATTCCGGAACTAACTCTATAGATGACTCGATCAGTATTATCGATAGAGGTTTCAATTACTTCACCACTTGTTTAAAGCTATTCCAGATATGCAGCGTTTCCACGCTAACGATGCCTGGCGATATCCTTAAGTACCCGTTTCTGTCAGCAGGGCTGCGCTCCACCTGCTTCACCAGTGAGTCATGGGGCTTGTTTGAGGTCCTTCCACTCACTACACTTATCTACAAACGAATTGTTTAAAACATATAGCTTACCTAAGCTTACATTAATTAATTGGTGAGCGCTCATTGATGACGGCTATTCTAGCTGGAGGCCTTGGGAAAAGGCTTAGGCCATATACTGAGGAGGTTCCTAAGCCTCTCATTAATGTAGCTGGAAAAACAATTCTTGAATGGCAAATAGAGTGGTTAAAGGAATACGGCTGCTCTGAGTTCGTGCTATTAGTTGGGTATAGGAAGGAGAAGATAATTGAGTACGTTGGCAGTGGCTCAAGGCTTGGCGTAAAAGTGACGTATGTTGTAGAGGATGAGCCATTGGGGACTGGTGGAGCACTTAGAAACGCTATGCACGTACTCTCTAAAAACGAATACTTCCTAGTCCTTAATGGAGATGTAATAACTGACATCAATCCAATGAAGTTGATTGACAAACTATTTAGCAATGAGTTCATAGGAGTAATAGCGGCAGTTCCTCTGCCAAGCCCGTATGGAATACTTGAAATAAGCAATAATGAAGTAGTTAAAGGATTTAGGGAGAAACCTAAATTAATGGATTATTGGATTAACTCAGGCATATATGCATTAAAGCCAAACATATTCGATTACCTCCCAGAGAGAGGGGATATAGAGACAACAGCCTTCCCCAATCTCGCGAGCAAGGGGCTTCTTGGAGCAGTTAAGTATAGTGAAGTATTTTGGAAAAGCGTAGATACGCATAAAGACCTTGAAGACGTAGCTAGAGAGCTCGCTAAGAGAAGCAATAGCAATACGTGATAACCTTAATAACGATCTTTACAGTCCTTTGACTGAGCGATTCCCAGCACTGCCAAAGCTCCGAATGCACGTAAGCAGAACAGACATCTAGGAGTAAACGTGTTCGTTCAGCGGGCCCGCCGGGATTTGAACCCGGGACCTACGGGTTAAAAGCCCGCCGCTATACCAGGCTGAGCTACGGGCCCACTACGCTAAAACTTGTAGAGAGCTGTTCCTTTTATACGCTACTCCTCAATCAATTACTACTGATAACTGCTATGAAGCCCAAACTGATACTGAGGCAGTGTCTAGAGTAAGGAGGAAGCTTGCGGAGGCAAAACGCTTTTCACAAATGCTTTTTGGAGTAAAGTAGGCGCAGCACTACTGTCTACGTTACTCCTTCACTTCGAGAATGCCTGTCATACACTATTGTTTAATGCTTTTCCAGGCCCTCGGATACACGTCTGGACTCATGTAGACTCTCTTGGTCTTAACTACGATGCCTTTACTTAATGCAGCCATCTCTTCAGCGCTGTAAAGCGCTTGACCTAGTGCGACTAGCTCTCCTTTAAGAGTGAACAAGGCCGCTGTTGAACCTTTAGTTACATCCTTAGTTAGCATCACTAAACCAGGGGCAGCTAGGCTAGCTCCATGCGCTATCGATCCAACGGCTGTATCCCTAATTACTATTTTCGGTAAGTGAGCTACAGTAACTTCAACAGGCTGCACTACCCTCCTGAGTAAGCGCTCATCACTGAGAGTTCTCCACAAGTATAGGGCTTCAGAGACATCCTGCATTTTGACTAACGTTTCATCCTCCTTAAATGGCCCAGCCCTAGTCCTCCTCAGCTCCCTCATGTGGGCTCCAATACCTAGTACTAAACCTACATCGTGCGCAAGCTTTCTCATGTAAGTCCCTGGATCGCACGTTACTTTAACTAAGGAGTATCTCCCTGAATGCTCTAAGAGCTCTATGCTGTGAATTGTTTTAACTCTAATAGATCTCTTGACGCTAGACCTCAGCGGAGGCCTTTGATATATTCGTCCAATAAATAGCTTTAGAGCCTCCCTAACTCTCTCTTCAGGCACTTCGCTGTGGAATTGCATAACCATTACATACTCCTTCAATGTATGGACGACGCTTCCTACAACTTTAGTTGCATTCCCTAAAGCTACTGGAAGCACTCCAGTGACCTTTGGATCCAGCGTTCCTCCATGGCCAGCTTTACTAATGCCGAACATCCTCTTTATCCATGCAACCACTTCATGGCTTGTTGGTCCAGGAGGCTTATCTAAGTTTATCACACCATTCTCTAAATGGCTTCTAATATCCCTGCTGTATGGTGGAGTTCCATACTTAGGATCAGTGTCTTCATCTCTCACAACTATCCATTCATGCTTTATGCAAGCTTTAGCTGCTAGATCGTTGAGGAAGGAAAGCCCATTTCTTCCCCTCAAATAAAGCACCGTGTTAAGAGTTCCGTAACTCCATTAAAATAGCTTATTTATTCAGATGGGCTTTACCTCAATCCTTACTTTCTCCTTCATAAACTCCGCTAAACTCGCTTCCTCTAATGCTTTAAGGACTTCTTCGTCGCTCGCCCCCTTCTGTATATTGATTCTAACGTCAAGAGGCTCTATGTGCTTTATGTTAACTCTCCTCCTCTTTACACCGGTTAAGCTCTTCGGCCCAGTCACTAGGACGAAGTTGTCGTCAATTATATTCACTATGACGCACTTTAAGCCGGCCTCTCTGCCAGACACTTTTACGCATAGTCTCCCAACTTCTATTGCAGGCATAAAGTTCCCCAGCCTTCCAGCTTAGATAGAGAGAGGACGCCCTTAGTTTTTATTGTTTTCTCCAGTTGCCTTTAGTAATCTTCCTACAGCTACGCTTACTATTAAATCAACGTCCTCTGGACTAAGTTTACCTGTATTTATTGTTAAGTCAAAGACATCTGTGTCCCTAGGATCTATGCCGTAGTACTCTATGAACCTCCTTAACTGAGAGTACTCTCTAACTATGGTCTCCCTTAGTGAATCCTCTAATTTCTTACAGTCCCTCATGGATATTCTCATAGCTCTAGTTAATAGATCGGCTGTTATGAGTACCTTAACAT
>CALKYD010000104.1 GCA_938003605.1 uncultured Sulfolobales archaeon
TACGGATGAGAAAACGTTTGTAAGCAATGCCTCCTTAAGCGATTACTCAATAAGTTACGAGGCCTTAGGATACAGTATTAAAGCAATTCTCTACCCTAAGTATAGAGCGCCTGTAAGCATTGATGTAGAGAGCATTAAGGAATGTATAACAGACTGTGTTAAGTACATAAATGCTAGCTTCGAGAGGCATTGATTACTGGTCTAGCCCATCCACCGTACTTAACCCATATTATTGAAAGTACTCCGCTGACGTAATTGCTTACAGCCATCGCTAGCCACACGCCATAAGACCCCAGCCCCAGCAGTAGGGCCAGGAAGTATCCAAGGCCTACTCTCAGGATCCAGAGCCTCACAACACCTATAGCTGTTGGCACAGCCGTGTGCCCAGATCCTCTGCCGACTGAGAGAGCTATGAAGAATGATGCGAAGAACGGCAGGCTGAACAAGAAGGTCTCTATGAATGTCGCTGCCTCAGCATATATCAATGGATCGTCTGTAAATGGATCTATGAATAGCCCCCTGATGGGGTAGATGATTATGGAGCTAGCACTAGTGACTGCCAATATTGTGTACATGGATTTTCCTGCAACCTCCCTAGCCCTATAGCCTTTGCCTGCCCCAAGGTTTTGCCCAACCATTATTGATACAGCGCTTGAAAGCCCCCATAGAGCGGCGTCAGCTACATCCATGACTATGAATCCTATGGAATATGCAGCTGCAGCAGCTTCGCCGAAGACGTTGATCAGCCTTGTCTGCATAGCTAATGCCAGGCTGTTGGACGCCATGAATAGCGTTACTGGCAGCCCTATCTTAATGTTGTTGACCAACCAGTCTAGATCTATTTTCTTAGTGAACCTTAGCTTGATGCCCGGGTAGTTCTTTAATAAGTACACTAGCACTAGTGTGCCAGCCAGCTTGCTCAACACTGTTGCTAGTGCAGCGCCTGCAACCCCCATTGCAGGGAATGGGGGGATTCCAAGTATCATGAATGGATCCAGAGCTATGTTTACTATTGATGCAACTCCTCCAACAATGCTTGGCCTCACTGTATCCCCCATTGCTTGTAGAACTGTTGTAAAGACTATGTTGAAGTGTGTTACCGCCATGTCTACAGCCATTATTCTTGCGTAAATCACTACTCCCTCATATATCAGTTGTGGGGCATTGATTAAGCGGCTGTATATTGCTGGGATGAGAGCTACGTATACAGCTGACCCAGCTATTGATGTAACGACGTTTACTGTGAGGAACTTCGATGCTGTTTCACTGGCTTTCCCATAGCTGCCTGCGCCAACGTATTGAGACATTAACGCTAAGTTAGCTGCAGCAATACCCTGGGCAAACACTAGGAAGAGCATTTGAATAGGCCATACTTGTCTTGGAATAGCTATGTCATATTGCCTATATACTGAGAGCCAGTATGCATCAGCTATATTGTATGATACGTAGAGTGCTTGGACAGCCATTAGTGGAGCTCCAAGCCTGAGCATAGTCGTGACTATGGGTCCATTGATTATCCTATCCCTATACTTCTCAACGACCCCCCTGGATGGCTTCACCTTAAGTCACTGCTATAGAGTTGTATTTCAAAGAAATATATTCCTCGAGAATATATTTCTTTACAGGTGCTCTAATGCCTAGGAGGAGCTCAGTAATTAAGTACCTAGCCCTTGCATCACTTGTCTCTAGAGGGGAGCTGCATGGATATGCACTGTACAAGGAGATACTCTACCATGTTGAACCCGTTTGGAGGCCTTCAATAGGCACTTTCTATAGAGTCCTAGGCGAAATGGTTAAATCGGGACTTATTGAGAGAAGGGCTAGAGGTGGAAGGACTACTTACGCAATAACTAGTTCTGGGCTAGAGGCATTAGTCAATGAAACTCTTCCGCACACAGCTAAAATGGCTTCAATACTTACGCAAATGCTTAAAGCATACAGTAAGCTCCCCAATAGGGGCGGAATACTCTCAAACCCCGCAATTAAGGATAGGCTTGGAATGCTTAAGGAGGCGTTAATAGGCTTAGAGGAGGAGTTGAAGTAAGTGAGCATCCTAGAGATAGACTATAGTGATAGAAAGGAAATTGGTAGAACTGGCGAACGCGTTTCAGCAATAGGGCTTGGGACTTGGGCAATAAGGGACTACGGAAAGTGCCTTGAGGCATACTTGTATGCTATAGAGAGCGGGGTGGACAACATTGATACAGCTGAAATGTACCATAGTGGCAGAGCCGAGGAATTCGTCGGTGAGCTAGTCAAGAGAGTTGGGAAGCAAAGGGTTTTCATAACTACAAAGATCCTGCCTGAAAGGCTCGTCAGCCGGGAGGAAGTGTTGAAAGCAGCTAGGTCCTCTGTTAAAAGGCTTGGAGTAAGCACTGTAGACTTAATGCTCATACACTGGCCGAACAAATCCATTAGTATAAGCCGGCAGGTCAGGAACTTTGAGTCAGTGTACTTAGAGGGGCTAGCTAGATACATTGGCGTAAGCAACTTCAGCTTAAAAGAGCTTGAGGAAGCTGTTACAGCAGTGAGAAAAGCCGATATAGTTGTAAACCAAGTGCATTACAGCATCGTTCACAGAGATGTTGAGAGGGACTTGCTGCCCTACGCTGTACTCAAGGGGATCACTATACAGGCGTATACGCCAATAGAGAGAGGGGCTGTAAAGGATTTAGAGCTGTTGAAGCAGCTCAGCTTCAAGTACAGTAAGACGCCTATACAAATAGCGCTAAACTACTTGATTTCAAGGCCTAGAGTCATAGCTATTCCTAAGGCTGAGTCGAAGAAGCATTTAGAGGAGTTGCTGGGCTCTATGGGGTGGAGGCTTAGTTTAAGTGACTTAATGCTTCTATCTAAAGCTGCTTTTTAAATATCTTAAGCTGTATGGATGAAAGCTCTTTGAAGCTGAAAAGCCCGTTTCCTCAACTACTTTCCCCGCTTAATACTACTAAGCATATTGAAGCCACTATCATAGTCATTAGTATGGCGCTGGCCATAGATACTTCCTGGCCTAACAATATGTATGCTAGAATGCTTGAGCCAACGGGCTCTGTTAAAGCTATTGATGTAGCTACGCTGCTCTTCAAGTACTTAAGCAAGTAATTGATTACTGTATGGCCCCCCATCATTGGGGCCAGCGACATTAGAGTGAAGAAAGCGTATGAGTGGAAGCTATAGCTAAACAAGTTCCTCCCAATAATTAAGGCGTATGAGAGGGCTATCAATGAAGCAAACCCATATGTGGGGACAGTGTATTCCAGCACGCTTAAGCCCCTTCTACGCACTACTCTCCCTATGCCGAAGTAAGCTGATGCAGCTATAGATGCCAGTAGGCTGTAGGCCATGCCTCTTAAGTCCAGTGCTTCAAAGACTCCTTGTGTTAATAGGAGTAGGAGGAGTGAGAAGCCGCATATTATTCCAGCTACTTGTCTCTTACTCGGAGCCTCTCCTAGGGAGGCATCAAGCAGAATTAACTGCATTGGGTATGTGACTACTATAGTAGTGCTGTATGACACTGGTATGTAGAATAGGCTCTCCATCCATAGAGCGAAGTGTGCGAAGAGGGCGAAGCCAGATAGTGCTGATGCTTTAAGCAACCACTTGTTGCACGCAATGCGCTTAAATAATTCACTGCCTCGAGTGCTCGCGTATGATGCGAGGAGAAGGCTTGTTATAAATAGCCTCCAGAAGACGCAGCCTAAAGCATCAGCTTTTGATAGGAGGACGAGTATTGAAGCCGACGAGATGCTTATGGCAGCAATCAACGACAATGCTGCAATTACTAGAACTTGCTTCAAGCTCTCATCTCAGCCCTGCTCCCTATAGGAGCAGCTCAACGTTAAATTGCTAACTCCCCTGGATATAGTGCTTTAAAGTAGTGAACTCCATAGATAATGCGTCTACTCAGGCTTGAACGGGGTGTTTTATTGAATAGGGATGAGAGGCTGATAGTAGTAGCTTTTGGGGGAAACGCCTTTCAATCGAAGGACGATAAAGGTACTCCACAGGAGTACTGGAGGAATGCTGAAAGAGCCTCCAAGTTGATCGTGGAGTTGGTCAGCGAAGGACATAAAGTAGTGATCACTCATGGGAATGGACCTCAAGTAGGGATAATAGCTGAATGGATGTTCGCCGGCTTAAAGTTGAAGAAGCTGCCTCCAATGACTCTAGACATAGCTGGAGCAATGACTCAGGGGTGGCTTGGCTACTTATTGCAGCAAGCCATTTACAATAGTCTACTAGAAGCGAACTTGCTGGATAGTAAAGTGAAGGGGGTTGTAACAGTAGTTACTCAAGTCATCGTCCGCGGAGACGACCCAGCCTTCGAGAACCCGGCTAAGCACATTGGTCCATGGTATGAGGAGAGTGAAGCAGAGAAACTAATGAGTGAATACGGGTGGGTAATGAAGCCCGACCCTAGGGGAGGCTTTAGGAGGGTAGTTCCATCACCAGACCCAGTAAGTCACGTTGAGATAAGTGCAATAAGGAAGTTAGTTGATGAAGGCTTCATAGTGATTGCTAGTGGTGGAGGGGGGGTACCCGTAGTTGAAGTAAGCAATAGGTTATTTGGAGTGGAGGCAGTAATAGATAAAGACTTAGCTGGAGAAAGGCTTGCTTCAGCTCTTAGAGCATCGATATTCATGATTTTAACGGATGTGGACAGAGTCTACTTAAACTACGGCAAGGCAGATCAAATTCCTCTCAGCACTATTACTGTTAGTGAAGCAGAGAAGTACTTGATGGAGGGACACTTTCCTGAAGGCAGTATGGGTCCAAAAGTGCGGGCCTGCATAAGGTTCATCAGGAGTGGAGGTAAAGTAGCTATAATAGGGCACCTCTACAGAGGTATTGAAGCCTTAAGAGGGGAGAGTGGGACAAGAATTGTGCCAGAGCCCTGAGTATTGAGATTCACTAAACATTATTGCTACTTAAGTGCTGTGGAGAAGCTAGTAGAGGTAGCTTAAGCCGGGGTATAGCTTAATGACTCTATTTGACGCATCCTCTATGTAGTGGCTGGAGTACTCGCGCTCAAGCAGTTCTTTAACAGTTGAAGAAACTATGGAGTTAAAGGAGTCTCCTCTAATCAAGTAAGTCCTATAGTAATCAGGGTACTTCACTGGGGTCTTCTTGTATAGCGTTGATGAGTACAGGTGTATGCGTAAGCTTCTATCGGCATACTCCTTCTCCAGAACTAGCATCCCAGTTATTAACGCTGTTAAAGTGTATTTTTCAAACAGCTCGTTATAGGAATCTAATACGCATTCATCAATATTCTTTGCACACTCACTTAGATTACCCGCTATGTACTTACTCATTAACTCACTATCAGTATGCTTAGTGGAATCAGCTGCTCCAAGCTTTTCAGCCAGCTTATCGCTGTCAAGGGAGCCGTTGTGGATGAACCACAGTAATCCATTCTTAGTTTCAGAAACGTATGGATGTGAGTACAGCAATCCAATTAAGCTTTTTCTCGAAGACCTCCTCGCATGAACCATGATCCATGCTTCACTAGATCTATTGAGTAACTTAACGAGCTCCCCTAAGAGTACTTTAGAGCTGGGTTCATAGATTGGTTCTTCGCTCCTAAAGTGTGTGTATGAAAGCTTGCCACGGCTGTCTCTAATTAATGCAACGTACCCCCATCCATCCCGCTGTCTTAAAAGCTTGCTTGCATTAATTAGTGCTTTAAGTAACTCAGCTACGTCTTTCACTGAGTCCCTAGAGCACTCCTTAACGTGGGCTATTAGTACTCTACACACGTTCTTCACCTAAATTGATTAGGGGTTGTTCCAGAGGCCATAAGTACAGGGAGCCTTCTTTCACTCTCTTCAATTCCCCGCC
Source organism: uncultured Sulfolobales archaeon (assembly GCA_938003605.1). The sequence goes on from CALKYD010000104.1 coordinate 5,842, forward strand.
AATTAACTCCTGTATCCATACTTCTGCTGTAAACACTACTCCCTCAATTAAGTGGCCTCCAATACAAGAGCCATCTGTTCTCCCTAAAGCCACGTGTACGTGTATGAATGGCTCGCCATCTATTGAACTAATGTTGCCGCTTGCACTAACTACTTCAGTAAACTCATTTACATCAGTTGTTCTATACAAGCCCTCGTCCTCCATGAAGAACCCTATTTTAGCTCTGCGAAACGCCCCTATCAACCATAATACGCCCGTACTTATGCCTAAGTCCTTAACGTAGTTCTTAATGTAGTCAACTAGTTCACTTCCACTAGGTACTCTAATTAGGAAGAAACGCCCCGGCTTAAACTCCAAATAGCTCACCAACACCATTATAACGTTAACTACGCTTTTTAAATCATTTAGAGGTGGGGGAGGCCTCTAGGGCTCCTTGTAGATACTGCAGTGCTTTGTAAACTATGAGCTCTTTTCCACTGAACTTAGTGAGCCTGTAGTTCAGCTCCATTGCCTCCCTTTCTTTGGCTTCCTCAACACTTCTAAGTCCTCGCGGCTTTAATCGCCTCGGATGCATCCGCAAGCCTTCAACTGTTTTCCCGAGAGCTAGAGGTGTTGGAGCCAGCTGCATAAATTCTTCAATACATAGATATAGTCTTTACTCCTTCCTTAAGTATCTTCCTTACCTGTAACTTGAAGTAAGCTATGGCTATTGATATGAATGCAGCTGCATAGAGAGCTCCTACAGTGATCGCGTACTCTAACTCCACTGCTGGCTCTACTCTGAGAAGCGAATACCTGATTAGCTCAGCTGGATAGCTAAATGGTGTTGCTAAAGCTATTCTCCTAAGTAATTCAGGTACGTTTCTGAGGGGGGTCAATCCACCAGTAGCTATTGGAAGAACCCAACTTATGATCTCCATTACGGGCCCCACGGAGCCTGTTGAAATAGCTGTTCCGCCAAGAATCAATGCATACCCAAGTAGAACCACTATCAGTATCGCCAACCCTACTGCTAGGACAAGTGGGTCAGCTACAACTAGCATAGGTGGGCCCATTACTAAGGCTAAGAGCACGTATATAGCTGTTAACGCAAACCCCATCCAAATCAGTGAGACAGGCATTATTCCAGAGTATAGGGATGCGAAGCCTGTGCCGCTTGCAATAACGTACTCCAGCATGCCTCTATTAATGAGCCACCTGAGTTCGGCAGCCCAATCCCATGTAGCCATGTTGTACGAGAGGAAAACTAATACGGCTGTAAATGCGTATGCTGAAAAAGCCTCGCTCCTCACATCAGGTCCAGCGAATAAGCTCATTGGAACTATGAATAGGAGGATCCACATAGACATGCTCAGCAATCCGT
>CALKYD010000105.1 GCA_938003605.1 uncultured Sulfolobales archaeon
TCTGATCTGCTGGAGCTACTAGAGTCTTCCTCGAGCCAGTGAATATACTTATTGCAACTAAGTGTACTTTAGCACTGCCGTGCTTACCCGTCTTTGCTTTAGTTACTTCAACAACTCTACACGGCTCTCCATCAATTACTACAAAGCTCCCGGGCTTTAAGTCACCTAGTGAAGCATAATTAATCCCCATACACGTGCCCTCGCTCAATACATCATGTGGAAACTATAGGCTTAAACCTCCTTAAATAATTATGCTGAAGCAAACTAACTAATGAAGGCTCAAAGTAAGGCTTATTAAAGCCGCTTACATAGATGAACAATGTATGAGTGTTAGCGGGCCCGTAGCTCAGCCAGGTCGGAGCGGCGGGCTCCAGACCAATCTATGGGTCTATAGACCCTCTAGTAAGGGAATGATAGAGGTCTGGAGATATGATAGTGGAGAGACCCGTAGGGCGGGGGTTCAAATCCCCCCGGGCCCACTAGTCTTCTCCATAGGCATTACTTAAAAATGAGGGTGAAGCTACTTGTTGACTTGCTTAAACACTTTTTTCTCCACTACAATGCCATTGCTCCCAAAAGCTATTGACAGCTGCTCCACTAAATGCTTTGCTCCACACGAAGGGCACTTATAGTAGTAACTGATCCTCCTACTCCCATCGCTCAACTGCTCGCTTTCAGCAACTAAGTGCATTGGCCTACCGCACTTCCTGCATATGCGTGCTTTCGAAGCCTCTTGACTCAATTGAACCATCCTTACTCTACCTATCTTTATCTCCAAGTACTGGTTCTCACAACAGTTTAAATCTCTAAAGCCATAATTCGCGTCAAGCCTTGCAGCGAATGTAGCGAACATATTGCTTAAATTAATTAGCCGCCCCTGAGGTCGATTTATGGATGTGTGTGGGGAGGAATTAATGGACTCAACTAATGAAATACCATTAATTACTAGGGCTGTCTGGTGGAGTGAGGGGGGAGTCTGTTGGATCAATACTAAGGAGCTGCCATTCAAGGAAGCTGTAAAATGTACTAGAGACCCTGTTGAATTAGCTAAAGCAATAGTGGGAATGGAAATTAGGGGAGCACCAGCAATAGGCGTTGCCGCTGCTCTTGGAGTAGCAGCTTACGCAAAGTCTTTAGCTGATAGTGGAGTTGGGGTAGGTGAATTTAGAGACAAAGTACTTAGTGCAATAGAATTGCTTTGGAGGACTAGGCCGACTGCACACAACTTATTCTGGGCCTTAAGCAGAGTTAAGAAGATCTTGCTGAACTCGGATTCTGTGGACGTAGTGCACGCAGCTAATGGAGTAGTGAGTGAAGCTCTGTCAATACTTAAGGAAGATCTTGAGGCAAACATCAGGATGGGCATTCATGGAGCAAGCTTAATAAACTACGGCTCAACAATACTCACACACTGCAATGCCGGAGCATTAGCTACAGCAGGTTATGGAACTGTTGGAGCAGTAGTAAGAGTCGCCTGGCGCCAAGGGAGGATAGCTAAGTTAATAACTACTGAGACAAGGCCTTTGCTCCAAGGAGCTAGGTTAAACACCTGGGAGTACAGTAGGGAGGGCATACCAATTACATTGATAACGGACAACATGGTTGGGTACGTCATGAGGAAGGGGCTCGTTGATGCAGTATTCGTTGGAGCTGATAGAATTACTAGAGAGGGCTTTGTGATAAATAAGATAGGGACGTACATGATTGCCCTAGCTGCGAAAAGACACGGAGTCCCATTCTACGTAGTAGCACCTACAAGCACTATTGACTTAAGTTCTTCAATAAGTGAAGTAACTATTGAGGAGAGGGATCCAGATGAAGTGAGGAGAGTTATGGACAAGCACTTAATAACTATACCCGACGTACCAGTAATGAATCCAGCATTCGATATAACTGACCCAGACCTCGTCACAGGCATAGTGACTGAGAAGGGTGTGCTTAGCCCCCCATTCACGGAGAGTTTAAGAAGAGTATCGGCAGCCGAAATGTAGAGAGAACACTTTGTTTACTTCATTTAAAACCTATGTAAGTGAACCTAGTTTATTAGGATGTAATCACCAACTTAAATACTGGGGCATCTCTTACAGTAGGCTCAACTCAGAGGGAGGTCATTAAATGAGCATTTTAGGGACATCAATAGACCCTCTTTTAAGGAAGTACTCTGAGTGGAGCGACTTCGACGTGCTGGAGAACGCCAATAGGTACCCTGGGCCAACAGGTTTCGCTAGCTATGTTGCTGAAAGAGCATTTGATGAGATAGCTCGCGCTACTCTACCTAAGGAGCTGGCTGAAGCACATGACGAGGGCATAATATACATACATAAGCTCCCGTGGAGCATATATTTACCTTACTGCACGGGGCACTCTATTCAAAGAATTGTTCAAAAAGGCCTAGTTACGCCAACCATATCATCTAGGCCCGCCAGGCACTTCGACACTTTCGTCGACCACGTTGCCAACTACTTAATCACTATGCAGCACTACTTCACTGGAGCGCAAGCACTATCGTCAATTGAATGGTATAGCGGGCCATTCATAAGGAGGGACTCCCTTGACTACACGAGAGTTAAGCAGAACATTCAAAGACTGCTCTTCAACCTCAACTACCCAAGTAGAGTTGGAATGCAGTGTCTTTCAGAGGACACAGAGATCCTCACTCCAGAAGGATGGAAGTCATATAGTGAGGTAAGTGTTGGAGACCAAGTCTATACATTCAACGTAGAGACGCGTAGACTTGAAGTAAAAGTAGTGAGGCACGTCTTCGTAGACAAGTACAGTGGTAAAATGTATAGCTTGCTGAATAGAACGCAGAGTCAATTAATATCCCCTAGGCACCGCGTAGTCAGGCTAGCGTCCAGGGGTAAGTATAAGCTGGAGCCTATAGAGGATGTAATGAAGCTTAAACCACCGATCCCTATACCTACGCCAGCTGTTGCTGAAAACAGTAATTCAGGCGTGGAGCTAAGCAGTGAGGAAATAAAGCTGGTGGCGTGGGTACTGTCGAGAGGCCGTGTAAGGAAGTCTAAGAAAGGGCTTTCCATAGCGATTACGCTAAGATCCAGGGGTTCTTCAGTCAAAGACCTTGAAGAAATAGTGGGCCTGTTGAAGTGCTTCAACTTGGAGTATAAGGTTGAGGGCTACGGGAAGACAAACACTATAGTTAAGTTACCTGCTCACTCCTCAAAGAAGATCATTGATTTACTTAAGGGAAGTGTAGAAGAGCCTCCTAAATGGCTGTATAAGCTGAGTAGATCGCAAGCAAGAACCTTTATCGAGGCTTACGCCAGTGGATCTGGGGAAGTGAGCGGAGGTAAGATAAGGATAGCTGTTTCAAGTCCATCAATGCTTAAAGCATTAGAGGCTGTAGCTGTCTTAGCTGGATACAGCGTTTCTTCAAGAAAGCTCTCCTCCAAGAAGCCGGGTGGTGAAGCTACTTACCTACTGACGCTCACTAACTCAAAGCATAGCTACATCAGTAGAGTCATTGAAGTAGACTACAGCGGCGTTATTTGGTCAGTTAACACAGATAATGAAACAGTAATCGCGAGGAGAAACGGCTGCATATTTATAACTGGCAATACGCCTTTCACTAACTTCACAATAGCTTTAGACGCTCCAAGAATGATGCTTGACGGCGATTACGCTTACATAAGTGGTGAGAGAGCTGGCGCCCTAGGGGTATACGAAGCTGAGGCAAAGACGTTCGTAAAGGCGCTTTCTGAGCTATATAGGGAGGGCGATGCGATGGGACAGCCATTTACATTCCCCATACCTACATTAATGGTTACAGCTAAAATGCTTTGGAATGACCCGGAGGTTTACGAATCAATATTTACAGCTGCTTCAAAGAGGGGGAGCTTCTACTGGCTTAACACAAGGATCATCGACCCTGACGCTACTTACGCTATGTGTCTACACGGCAGCGAACGCATAGTCTTTAGAGCTAATGGAGTAATACATGTAGCTGAATTTAGAGAATTCTTTAGAAACTACGCAGGTACTCTTGAAGCTGAGGAACCCGATGGAGCTAAGTGGTATACAGCTAGAGGGGAAGTCGAAGTATTAGCCGTTGATATCGAGAGGGGTGAAGCTAGATGGATGCCTGTGAAGAGGTTTTTAACAAAGAGGTTTAGGAAGGCAGTTAGGCTAAGGTTAGCTGATGGCAGAAGCGCCTTAGTCTCGCCAGATCACCCAGTGCCAGTATATTTAATGCATGAGGGGAGAGTAGAGGTACTTAGAGCGCTAGAACTAGTGGGCTTAGCCACTGATAAGAACTGCATGATCCCGGTTTTAGTTAAGGAAGTTGAAGGCAGTGAAAGCCATTACTTGAGTAAGCTAATTAAGGAAGTCGATGCCTCTAAAACGTGGGCAACAGACTATAGCCATAATGTAGGCAGCGGCTTTACAGCTCATCATAATACTTTGCACACGGAGTTCGGCTGGGCTGCGAGCGATGAGCGTAGAAATGCCATTGCAGAATCTATTGAGAAAACCCCTGGACTCAGGCATCCGTGGAGCGGGGGAGAGCATTTACCTCAATTCATATGGGGCAGCCCACTAGGCTTTAGAAAGACCTTCCTACTTAAGTTGTTGAACAGTCATGGATTCTTGAGCGAGAGGGCGTGGAGACTGCATCTATGGAGTGCAGAAACGGCTGAGGAGGTCATGTTATTAGCTTCCATTACTGGAGTGTACTGTTACTTAAGGAAGCTTGACGAAGGATCATTTGAAGTAGTATTCCCAGTAGACGCGGAGAAACCGGGCGGGGAAGTAAAGCTCCATAGGGCTGGGGACTTAGTGTGGGTGGCTGTAGACGAGGCTGAAGAAGTAGAGCTGGAGAGTGATGAAGACTTCTACGACATCGAAGTCTATGGAACCCACTACTTCGTCCACAGCCTAGGTGTAGTCACTCACAACTGCTGCAGGATCGCAATAGATCTCGGTGAGTTCAAGCATTTGAACAATAGGTATTCGTTAAAGGACTTGAGGCAGTTGAAGAAGGAACTCTTAGTTAAGAGGGAGAGGATGAAGTTCAGCGGAGTGTGGGCTATACCTGATGTAACCGGAAGCATAAATGTAGTCGACGTTAACTTGCCTAGAGTAGCTTTAGAGTCTAGAAAAGACGATAGTGTTTTCTGGGAAAGACTCAATGACGCGCTAACTATGGCTAGAAGGGCCTTAGAGTGGTTTAGGGTAAGGTACATCAAGTTACTGAAGGATTACCCAACGATATACAGCATGGTGGGCGAGTACTTATGGGAATTCCCGGGCAGCCACTTCAATACAATTGGTTTAATAGGCCTACCTGAGGCAGCAGCAATAATGGCTGGCGATCCAAGGCTATGGATCGAGGGCTCTAGGAGCGAGCACCTTAAGGCTGCTGAATGGATGAAGGGAGTAGTAGAGTACATAGTTAAAACAGCTAGAGAGTGGATGGCTGAGACGGGAGTCCCATGGAATGTAGAAGAAGTACCTGGTGAAAGCGCTGCTGCAAAGCTCGCGAGCAAAGATGCTAGCCGCTACCCAGAAGTCCTCAACTACATTCCAGATCCAAGTAACCCCATTTACTCAACGAGCATAGCGCCATACTATGCTGAAATAAGCATTGCTGAAAAGATCGAGATAGAGTCAATGGTGCAAAAGTACTTCACCGGGGGAGTAATGATGCACATATTCTTGAGCGAAGAACCAGACCCTGACGCCTTAGCTAGCTTAACGAAGAAGTTGATCAATACTGACGTAGTTTACTGGAGCTACACACCTGCATTAACCATATGCAGGAAATGCGGCAGATCCTACGTAGGAGTGTACTCAAGTTGCCCGAAGTGCGGGAGCAGTGAAGTAGATGTGTGGAGCAGGATAGTCGGCTACTATAGACCTCTCAGAAACTGGAATCCGTATAGGAGGAGGGAGTTCTATAAGAGAAAACACTACTCGTCATCGCTGGCTTAACCAGTCCTTTTAACGATCCGGAGTCTAATAATTCTGCGTGCTTAGGCCGCATCCTATGCGACTAACGATAAGTATAAATTCCGTAAGTATGTTTATGCTGTGGATATTTGGATAAGTGGAATGGTGTTCGAGTACTTGGCTCCCAGCGATCAGCTCTTTAGTGAGGAAGCCTGGAATAACGGAGGCATCCACGGATGGGGGGCCTACGGCGTTGGGCTTGAATGGACTCCATGCCTCCCAGACCTTAAGATAGTGGAAGTAAAGGCAGCCCTACCGACGGTGCTTGATGACTCCAGGATACCTGTATTTCCGTTAGCGGGGAAACACTTAGTTTACGGGGTGCTTTTATGATACTGTCCGACATAGATCTAAGGACTCATATAGCTAAGGGGAGAATAATTATTGAACCATTTAGTGAAGACATAATTAGGGAGAATGGAGTAGACCTAAGGCTGGGGAAAGAGATCGCTAGGTTGAGGAGAACCAGCGAGCTTCTCGATACAAGGCTTGAGTTCAATGCATCTAAGTTCTACACTATTGAGAGAGGGGAATCATTCATTATACACCCAGATGAAAGAATCCTAGTTACAACCTTAGAGTACGTAAAGCTCCCCGCCGACATAATGGGCTTCGTTGAGTTGAGATCTACGTTTGCAAGAATGGGGTTATCGATGCCGCCGACGATAATTGATGCAGGGTTTGAGGGAAACCTCACGCTAGAAGTGCATGGTTCAAGCTTTCCAGTGAAAGTATACGCAGGCCAGAGATTCGCTCACGCAATATTCGCGAAGACCAGTAGCTTAGTTGAAAGACCCTATAGAGGGAAGTACCATTGCCAAAGAGGAGTGACTCTGCCTAGAATAAGCGATCACTGAAAGCTCTACTGCATAATATTTAAACAGAGAACTGTTCGCAGCGCTACAAGTTTTTAACTTCAGCACATTATAAGCTTCTTCAGGGATTAGACTTGGTGAAAATAAGGAGAATAGTGGAATTAATGGAGTCTAAGAATCTCGACTCAGTATTGATTACTAGAAGCGACAACTTACAGTATTACTTAAACGTAGATGTTTTAGCTGATTCAATAGCAGTACTTTACGTAGATCGTGGTGGTGAAGCAGCAATCTATGTACCTCCACTGGAGTACCATAGGTTTAGGGACTCTTTGAGGGAGATTGATGTCAAGGCCTTCTCCAAGACCATTAAGCTCCCCAGCGAAGTAGTTATTGAGAAAAACGTGGAGGAACTAATTACTGACTTAACTAAAGACTCTAATAGGATTGGAGTAGACGCAGAGTCCTCGCCTATAGCTAGTAAAGTGATTAGAGTACTTGGCGACAAGCTAGTTGACGTAACGAGCGACATATATAGGCAGAGAATGATAAAGGATGGCGGTGAAGTGGAGGCCATAAGGGAGGCTATAAAGGCTACTGTAGCTGGCATAAAGACGGCTGTATCTATGTTAAGTGACGATGTAACGGAAGCAGAGTTAGCCGGCGTATTTGAAGCAAGAGCCCGCTCAATGGGTTGCAGGGAGCACGCGTTTCCCACAATAGTTCTATTTAAGCCTACGAACAGCTATCCACATGGCCTGCCTAGCCGTAGAAAGCTGGGGAAGAGGAACCTAGTGCTAATAGATGCTGGAGCCAAGGTAAAAGGGTATTGCAGCGATGTAACTAGGAGCATGCCGTGGGGGAAGGCTGTTAAAGAAGAAGTTAAGATCATTGAAGCAGTGAACGAGGCTTTGGAATCGGCATTAGATAGCATAACCCCCGGAGTAAAGGCAGGCGAAGTGGACTTCATTGCGCGTAGAACCTTAGATAAGTACGGTTATTCAAAGTACTTCATACATGGATTAGGCCACGGACTCGGCGTAAGCGTTCACGAGCCTCCCTACATAACTATAGGCAGCGAGACCGTTATAGAGCCGGGGATGGTGTTTACCGTAGAGCCTGGAGTCTACATACCTGGAGTTATTGGAGTTAGGATAGAAGAAGACGTGCTCGTCGACAATAGGGGGGTGAAAGTCCTTACAGACAGTCTTAGCAGAGTGATTTATCCGTGAAGTCCTCGAGAACTGATTATCTTTGACACTAAGTGGCTTGGGCCAGCAACTAGCGATTCAACGCCTCGGACTTCGTGGAGGTCTACAGCTAGATCGCGGCCCTTCCTATCGCAGACTCTTAATCCAACTCTCCTAGCTAGTGCGCAGCCAGCTGCTATATCAATGTTCCGCAGCTTCCCAGTATCGTTGTACGCTAAGCATATTCTGCCTGTTGCGAC
>CALKYD010000106.1 GCA_938003605.1 uncultured Sulfolobales archaeon
AGGCAGTTTATAAACTTCAATTAAAAGCCTTGTTTCAAGCTATGTAAGTCCATTAAAGACTGCGTAGCTCTGAACTCTGTGTTCGCAAATTCATTGAGGCATGCATTAACTGATGCAGCTTAGTCCTCCTCAAGATAGCGCGCTCCTACCCCTCTACAATTGCTGAGCATTCATTGAAGCATGTGTTCAAACAACTAGAGCTACTTGAAACACTCACTGAATGAATAGTTAAGAACTATCTGTATGCTTCACGGAGTTCCTGAACGCTATTACTAGAGTTGACGACACCAGTAAGGCGATTGACGAGATGCTCAGCGCTGTTAGAAAGCATAGTCGTGAGAGAGCTGGATATAGGAGGGCTATGAAGGCTGCCCCCATGGAGCTGAAAGTTATTACAGCGCCTGAAGCACTTGACCTAAGCTTCTCCGGGCTATATAGCGCAGCTGAAGTATACGTAGCTACATCTATTAAAGGATACATGGGTATTTGCCACAGTATGACTGTGAGTAAGTCGCTAGAGAAGTAGAATGCTGAGGTGTAAGCTATGTAAGCTGAGTTCGTTAAGGCCAGTAAGCTCAGCGGATTCACTTTGCCAACAAGCTTGCCTGCAAGCAATCTCACTGGAATAGCTAGTATTGATGAAGCGACTCCGTAGATTACGCCGAAAGCCTCATGAGTGCTTAAGCCTGGGAAATTAATTGAGGAAACAGCTTGGCTAAGCTTAGCAGTCAAGTAAATGAATATGTATTCTCTAGCGAAAGTAGATATAGCTATTGCGGAGACAAAGAGTTTAAGCACGTTCATCAACTTCAGTAGATCTTCCTTATTGACGCGCTCAAGGACTTGAACTCCCACAACTTTACTGATAAACGCTGTATAAGCTGCGAGATATAGTGTCGCCATTAATGTAAATACCCCAGCTGCTCCTAAGTGCTCATAGATGAATCCGGATGCAATTGACCCTAAGCCCCATCCAAGCCCTATGCCTAGCCCGAACTTACTGTACTTCACTCCAACGTCCCTCCCTCTAAGCACGTGGGATAGTACAGTAGGCCAAGCTATGGCCCATGCAAGTGATGAAGTGCTTAACACAAGTGATAGAAGCATAGGCTCAGTTACCAGCGGCGCGGCTAGAAATGGAATTGCTCCTAGAGCACCAATGTATAGAGGCCACCTACCTCCATACTTATCAGTTAAATAGCCAGCCGGTATCGCTAGGAATGCGGCAAGCCACTCAAGCCCGGTGAGCAGTGTTAGTGCTTCAACGCCTCCCTCAAGATCTTTAACTACGTATATCCTCGTAAATGCGTGATACATGCCCCACGCTACAGCGTGAAACGTCGCAGCAACCTGCATCACAGTGATTCACCTACTCAATGCTCTACTTAAGCAGCATCAACCCAGGATCCTTATATAGAGAGCACTCACTATAAATGTTTGTCTATGAATGACATGAGAGTAAGAGCATATAAGGAAAAGATAGCTACTGTAAAAGCAGGCCGGGGTGCCCGAGCGGCCTAAGGGGCTGGCCTGGAGAGCCAGTGCTCCCCACGGGGGCACGCGGGTTCAAATCCCGCCCCCGGCGCCTTTCTCTCTCAACACATCACTATGGCGAAAGCTTCGTTGACTAAGAACTCTTCAGTGAAGCCTCGTCGAGTTAAAGCATTTCTTTAACCTACTCGCTAGTTCAGCAATAAGAACTCCCATGAAGACTATCGCTGAGCCTTGAAGTAGTAGTGTTAGTAGCCTCATTTCTATTGCAGAAGATCGTGCTACAGTAATCGGGCCTTCACACTCGTAAATTGTCGGGCTTTTGAGCCGTACCACTACATCTATACCTAGGAGACGCATCACGGCTAAAAGAGCGAGTAAGGGTAAATGCTATGAGAGAAGGCTTCATCAAGTCATACATGTCGTGGAAACTTGTCCGCCTAACAGTCAGGCGCTACATTGATGCGCCAGGGACTATCAAGGCGTATGCAAAGCTTAAAATACGATCGCGAGGAGTAACGGCACATCTAGCTCTAACTTAAGCAATGCTATAATGGAGGAGATCCGGAAATAGGGTTGGCCACGGTCAATGCCATGCCTGCAAACCCGGTCGCTGAAGCATCAGCCATGGATAGAACTGTTGGCTGGGAGCTTCTCTCAGGGAATTTCTAGAGAAGTTGAGCAGTCGTTCGTCCCTTTCAGTTAAAACATGTTTCCCACCCTGATCCTTCTCAATTAAATCGCCTAAAACCTTCAAGTGATAATCAAACTTTCCAGTGCTAGAGACACCTATGGAATTCATGAAGTCAACGTAAGTCGTATCTCTTTTCAAAAGCGTAAGGACGATCCTATGCCTAATTGAGTGCTTCAATATGCTGCTCAAAGACTCAATATCCATGCTCAGCAATATATGGATGCTATAGCCTGCTTTAAGGCTGGTTGACCAAAAACTTTACTAAAGTTAGCCACTAAGTATTATTAAAGCAGTCAACGAAGCGACCAGATCTAATTAATTACGGCTTCCGAGAACTCCACGGCGCGTGATGAGCGGAGGCTGAAGGTTAGATGAACTGTACCTACTGTAAGGTAGCTACCCCTCTTGAAATCAGAGTTCTACTTACTTTAGATGCAAGCATGCCGGCTATTCTAAGGGGTTCAGGCTCAGGTGAGTACATTTGTGATTTTCTAAGAATGTCTAGTGCTGTGCTTTCACTTAATCCCACTGGAGTGTACTCATAGATCCCCCACCAAGTGTAGATCTTGGCTCTCTGCTCAAGAACTCTCTCTATTACACTCAGCCTAAGCTCATAGTCGTGGAAGTGTTTTACTAAAGCCTTCCTTATTTTATCTATGCTTAATTGGTGCCTGAAGAAGACTATTGCTGGGCAACCCGTTTCGCTAAACAATTTATGTGGATCAACTATGTTGAATCCTGCGTAGGTAACTCCATCAAGTATTATTGGTGCGTCAGCATTTAATAGCCTAACTAAGTTAATGGCTTTATCCGTTGCGTCAAGGCCGTCTATCAGTACGTTGCTAATTGCTGCTGCTTCAACACTTCTATAGCTTAAATCGTAGACTATTGCTGCAAGCACTGTGCTTCCCTTAAAGTACTTGTAGTACACGGGGAAAAAGCCGTCGTCTATAGCCAAAACTCTTTGTTTAAGCAATATGCTTCTCCAAGTAAATAATTCTCAGCGGATAAATATGCTTATGTTGACTTCATTCCGTCTTGAAGAAAGAGCGCTCGATGGGCAGGGGGTTGATGGCTATATGCTTAGGCAATCAGTTATGTTATTAATGACTAGCTCAGGTATTTTTATTACCTTAGTCTTCCCATACCTCCCCCTATTTACTACGACTGCATTGACAAGGCCAAGCATGTCTAGTTCGCCAATTATTTCACTGATCCTTCTCTGAGTTAAAGGCTCTACGTGCATTTCCTTAGCCATCTTTACGTAAGTGTTGAAAGTCTCACCAGTTGTGGCACTCCCCTTTTCACTAACTATAGCAACTATTGCTTTAAGAACTAGCTTTGAGTGTAGAGGCAGTGATGAGATTGCTTGCTTTACTCTACCGTGCTCTATTTCTAGAAGAGCTTGCTTCACGTGATCTATTGTAACTATTGAGGCTTCAAGCCTTTCAGCTATTTCGCCGGCAATCCTCAATAGATCTAGTGCCCTCCTAGCATCTCCATGCTCTCTAGCCGCTAATGCTGCAGCATACTTTATTACTTCAGGCATTATAGCCGGTGGGTTGAAGGCTAGTCTAGCCCTCTCCCGAAGAATATCCTCCAATTGCTCAGCATTATATGGAGGGAAGACTACTTCTACTTCCCCCAAGCTACTCCTCACTCTTGGGTCAAGGCCTTCGATGAAGTTTATATCGTTTGTTACCCCTATCAATGATGCTTTAGCGTGTTTAAGCTCTTCGTTAATTCTGACGAGCTTATATAGGAGATCGTCTCCATGTCTTTTAACGTAGTAATCAACTTCATCTAGTACTATTACGTGAGTACCTCCCCAGCTATTTAGAGCCTCAACGTACCTCCTGTAGACCTCTGCAATAGCTATGCCTGTCTGAGGTATCCTTAACCCTATGCTCCTAGCTATTTCAGATATTATTCTATAAGTAGTGTCAGCCTTCCTAGTATTTACGTATGCATACTTGAACTTTGTAGCAAGCTTTTTAGCCTTCTCCTCAAGCCCTCTTAAAGTAAATAGTGTTACAGCAGTTTTCCCAGTGCCTGTTAAGCCATATATCAATATATTGCTTGGCCTAACTCCCTCAAGGACTGGAACAAGTATTGAAGCTATTCTCTCGATCTCCTTCTCACGGTGGGGGAGTTTTTCAGGTATGTAGTCTGGGTGAAGCTTCTCTTTATCCATGAATATCCTTACTTTCTTAGTTAGCCTTGACTCAATTACTTTCTCTAGTACGTCCTTGCTCAAGCAGAACACCACAAGTACTGCTTTCAATTTGATAAAAGGCTATCCCGTGATTA
>CALKYD010000107.1 GCA_938003605.1 uncultured Sulfolobales archaeon
ATAGTTAAGGGAAGGCAAGCTAGTTAATTCTTGAAACCCCCTGTGGTGAGGAGCTGTGGCTGTTGAGAGAACACTAATACTGATAAAGCCTGACGGCGTTGAAAGAGGCCTAGTAGGGGAAATAATAAGTAGGTTTGAGAAAAAGGGGTTTAGGATAGTTGGATTAAAAATGCTTAAATTCAGCAAGGAATTAGCAGAGAAATTCTACTCAGTTCATAAAGGGAAGGAATTCTTTAATGAATTAGTGAATTACATATCTTCAGGGCCTGTAGTAGCCATGGTGATAGAGGGTGAAAGCGCTGTTAAAGTCTCTAGAGCAATAATAGGCCCTACAGATGGAAGGGAAGCCCCTCCTGGAACCATTAGAGGAGACTACTCCCTATCTAAGTTAAAGAACACCATTCATGCAAGCGATAGCGTGGATAGCGCTTTATACGAAATAAGCATATTATTCAATGAACATGAATTAATACCTTAAAGTTCTGCGTTACATCACTTCAGATAGTGAATAAGCCGTAAAGAGGGTCCCTCCTCTTCTTTACCTCTATAATCTCCCTCAATACATCAACTTCATCACTACTTAGCTCGCTCCTGAACTTCGTCGCCCACGCCTTTATATGGTCCTTCGGCACATCTGTGTATAGTACGTCGCCTTCATCGATGTGTCTGCCTACGAGTACTTTCCCCTTAATAGATATTGCGACTGACATGCCTTTAGAAGCTTCCTTAAGTACATTATCTCTATCCCTTATCTGCATTAAATCCCCAACGTATGCTCCATCGCTTCTCATCAATGGATAACCAGGCTTAATCCTCCCTCCTAAGACTTCTACACCCACTATTGCTGGATCGCTTCTCCTAAACACGAAGCCTGGAAGTATTTTCACTTTCCCAGGTCTTATCAGTGAGTCTATGGACTTCCTCTTCTCCCCCTCCCTAAATTCTCTAATCCACTCCGTAAACTCCTCTATGAGCCTGTAGATGACGTTGTTAACAAAGATCTTCACTCCCTCGCTTTGAGCTAGCTCTTGAGCATCTGGGAGGACGCCTACGTTAAACGCTACTATTACTCCATACTCAGGCCTACTTTTCTTCACTATTGCAGCTTCCAGTACTTCACTCCTAGATACAGGCCCTACATCAGCTAGCCTAACAGGGTTTCCCTCTCTTCTTAATGCTGCTACTAAGGCCTCCAAGCTCCCGAGAGTATCTGCTTTAACTACTACTCCAACGCTATCGCTCCTCACTCTAACTGACTCAACTTCCTCTCTGACTTTAGATACGTAGTCGCTTACAGCTTCTTCACTAGGAACTACGTAGAGAGGTGAGCCAGCGAGCGCGTTCTCTAAGTTACTGGCGACTACTTTTACTCCTGCTGCAGCCGCAGCCTCATTAATACTCATGAATTTACCTTCATGAGCTCTCATGTCTTGAAGAGGGCGGGGCATTAATAGAGCCTTGACTTTAGAGACTATGGGTTCAAACCTCCCTCCGACAACTATTGTATCGCCCTTCTTAATAACTCCATCATATATTATTACATCCATCGTCATCCCAAGGCCTGCTTCCTCCTTTACTTCCAGCACTACTCCTTTAGCTGCTTCAAGGCCTGTAACGAGCTTCTTCTTCATAAATACTTGCGATAAACCAGCTAGTAGAGCCAGTAGCTCAGGAACTCCTTCACCTGTCTTAGCTGAAAGCGGGACTATGGCTACCGTAGTCCTAAAGTCCTTTACTCTATCGAATCTATCGCTATTAAAGCCAAGTCTATGCAGTTGCTCCACGAGTCTATATATTTTCGCATCTAAGGCGTTCTGCACTTGGAGGGTTTGCTTAGCTATAGACTCAGTAAATGGGGCATTGAGGATAGGCCTCCAGCCGGGTATTCTATCTATATTATTTGCCGCTACTATGAAAGGCACTTTCTTCTCCTTCAATATCTCTATGCACTCAACTGTTTGAGGCATCACTCCCTCAAGTACGTCAATGACTAGTATAGCTATATCAGCTACACTTCCACCCCTCTTCCTTAGATTTGAGAAAAGCTCGTGTCCCGGAGTATCTATGAAGAGAAGGCCCGGCACCTCTATTGTTAGTTTAGGGAAGTATTTTCTCAAAGGCTCAGACACTTTCCTCAACACACTTCCTGGGACAATGCTTGCTCCTACGTGTTGAGTTATTTCGCCGGGCTCTTTTCTAGCTACAGCTGTTCCCCTAATCTTATCCAGTAGAGAAGTCTTCCCATGGTCTACGTGGCCTAGTACAACGACTATTGGCTGCCTGATCCAAGTCCTCTCTTGATTCACCTCCAATTAAACCGCCTCGCCGCAGCTATTAACATGCACGGGCTTAGCTAGGAGTATGTTTAAGAGTGTAAAATACCTATCACAGCCTCTGCTGCAGTGATTAAGGTTCATAAGCACTCAAATCCTATGGCCACACATGGGAGCACGCCTCAATGAAATTAACTAAGCCATTTAAGGGTTGAGAGAAGTTAAAATACTTGAACTCCAGTGAATGACGGGGGTGACATGAGGCGTGGTGGAATTTAAGGTAGTAATATCAGATCCCGAGGCTTTCAAGAAGCCCTACTCAGCTAAGGTGAGAGTAGTTGGAGATGACGTACCGTATGATGCAGACGTTAAGGAGGGATATAAGTTGCCTATAGTAAGAGTGGGGAGAGCTCTAGTTGAAAAGCTTGGCGCCATACATGGAGTAGTCACGATAAGAATGTATAAACCGGGGACTAAGGAGAGAGTTAATGCAAGGTTTAAGGTAGAAGTGGATGAAAGTATTCCAGAGAATGAAGTTAGGGTAAGCATTGACCTACTTATGGATAAAGTGGGGGCAAGCGAAGTTGAAGGAGAAATCTTTAGGGCGCGCTCATGGCAAGTTAGGTTAAGAGATGATGCAGCATCCAAGCTAATTGGATTAAAGATAGGGGACTTAATAGACGGCTCCATAGTTGGATTGAAGGGCTGCAAACTAATGATAACTGGTGGAAGCGATAGCTCTGGCTTTCCAATGATACCAACTATAACAGGCGGAGTCAAGAAGGAAGTGCTCCTTTCATCCCCCCCGGGATTCCATCCAATGGAGAGAGGTGAAAGAGCTAGAAAGACTGTGAGGGGGAACACTATAACTATAGATACAGTGCAGGTAAACACGAAAGTTACGTATAGTGAGTAGAGGACTAGGTGTAATCAATTGCCCTGGGAATTGAGGCAGCCTGAATTAAACATAGGGGTAGTTGGACATGTAGATCACGGTAAGACCACTCTCGTCCAAGCATTAAC
>CALKYD010000108.1 GCA_938003605.1 uncultured Sulfolobales archaeon
TAGGTATTTTATTACTGGAGGCGTATACCTGTGGGCTGTGAACACCATAATGTTCCTCGGCACTGCATTCATGTACAGTGGAATAGCTACTGCAGGCATTGTTGTTTCAAAACCAATGCTGAAGAATACGTAGTTCTTTGAGGAGTTCTCCCTAGCAATCCTCATTGCATCAATAAAGCTATACACTACCTCCACTTCCCCACCCAATGCCTTTGCTTGATACAAGCTCCGCACTCTTGAGTTCGTTGTTCCAGGCAACTTGTATGCATCACCGTAAGTAAGGACTTTGAAGCCCTCGAAACTTAGCTTAACCATGTAGTCTACGTATAGTCCAGGAGTAATGCAGACTGGGCATCCTGGGCCTGCAATTAAATCCACTTCCCTAGGCATAAGGCTTCTCAACCCGTAGTGTGCAATAGTCCACTCATGTGTGCCGCAAAAGTCCATTATTTCAATAGATCTAATTCCTCTTTCGGAAAGCCTTCTAGACACTCTATTTATGAATTCAACGAGTCTAGACGAACTCTCGTATCCTTCATAAATCCTCTTAACTCTAGACACTAAGTCCATTTACGGCACCGCTGAAGCTATTATAAAGCTATTAAAGGCTGAATACCTTTATTAAATTGATGGCTGAGTCAATCTAGAGATCAGCGAAGCAGCTTTAACGGCGTGATCGTGGTGAGCAAGCGCTTCGGGAAGTGGAGGAAGCCATTGATCAACGGGATTACGTTAATTGGATTTACTTGCTTAGCCATAACACTACTTTACTTAATAGGCTACGTCATTGGCTCGGGCTACAGCTTTGAAGTCAAGTACTTTGTGTCCTCCAAGCCTCAAAGGCTATCCATAGTTAATTTCTCAAACCCCTCGTGGAAGCCCGTAATGGTTGTTACTGGCCTCAATTGTACTCAAGTCCGCCTTAATGAGGGGGAGAAAGCGTTCTTTCAATTAACTATGCCTCCATACGACGGGCTTAAATGTTCGTTAATTCCACCGAGCACTTACGAGTGCTCTGGGCCAGGCGTATACTATGTATGTAGTAATGTAGCAGTAAGTGAAGTAGTTGTAGGAAGTGAAGTATCCAGGAACTACTACTTTGGAGAAGCATCAGTGTGCTCAACTAACGTAGTGCTGTATGGATTTGAGTTCTCACTACTTGCAGCAACAGTGCTTAACTCCATGGCTTCAGCAATGGTGTCAGTGCTTTCACAGCACATATTGAGGAGGGGGAGGTATTTAGCTGTCCTTATGCTAGCCATATACTTAGAGTCCATGGTGCTGGGATTCATTGACGGCATTAAGGTCATCCCAAAGGAGCTCGAGGCCATGATTAAGTACTTAGCTATGAACTTACTCATAGGCATTACAGTACTATTATTCGTGCAACTAGCTGTTCACAAGCTCTTAGGTAGAACGGTGAGTCGTGGAGTAACCTAAATACTTAAAGCATGAATGCTCGTTAAGATAGCTGTTGGAGTCTTTGAGGAAACGAATTAGCCTATTAAAAATTGTGAAATTTACATTACTTTACAGTCGTTCCCTTCAGTGATGCAAGCCACTCTACGCTGGCCTTTTCAGCAAAAGCCTTACTTAACTTAATTGCATTAATTAAGTCGTTTACATCCAGTACTTCTACAGGCGAATGTATGTACCTTGTTGGTATTGATATTGTTCCAGCAGGCACTCCCTCCTTATTCAACGCTATTATAGATGCATCTGTTGTACCGCCGGCGAGGATCTCTATTTGATACGGTATTTTGTGTTCTTCAGCGACAGCTATTAATTTATTGACTATTTCGGGGTGTGCTATGAGTCCACTAGCCCCCCTTCCATCAGCTACTTTTATAGCTGGCCCCTTCCCAAGCCTTGTACACCACTCGTGTTGAGGCGTGTCCGGTACATCGCTTGCAATAGTTACGTCGAGAGCTATAGCTGCATCGGGGGATATGGCGAACGCGGATGTTCTAGCTCCCTTTAAGCCCACTTCTTCCTGAACTGTTGCTACAGCATAAATGTCTGCTTCAGGGTTTTCTATGAGTTCGAAAGCTTTAATTAATGCTACTATACCGCTCCTATCATCGAAGGCCTTTCCGCTAACACGATCATTGCTTAAAGCAACGAGTTCTCTGTCAAATACTGCTACGTCCCCTACTCTAATCCCCATTCCAGCTACTTCATCCCTTGATCCAGCGCCTACGTCTATGAATAGCTCTCTGAATTCAGGGATCTTTTGGGATTCCTCAGGCTTAGCTATGTGGGGGGGCTTTAGCCCAACTACGCCTCTATAGACTCTCCCACTCCTAGTCCTTATGAGTACTCTTTGGAAAACAGTTGCTCTCTCAGTGACGCCACCTATGGGCAGTGCTCTTAGAAATCCATTGTCGTCTATAAACGATATGAATAGGCCTATTTCATCCATGTGTGCTGCAAGCATTAACTTCCTTCCACCAACAATGCCCTTCTTTACTGCAACTACGTTGCCCCAAGTATCAACCCATAGCTTGTCTGCCGCAGCCCTCAAGTAATCAACTACTAATCCCTTAACCCCTTCTTCATAGCCGCTTGGTCCCACTACTTCACAGAGCTTTTTAAGTAAGCCTACGACATCCTCCTTTGAGACTCCAGCGTTCAAGGCATGCACCTACTTGTCGGAAACAAGTCTTGGGAGATAAAAAGCTTAGCACTCACCATTGATTAAGCTATTTAAAGCGCTATTCCACCCACAATGTGTGGGGAATGGAGTTAAGTTGGTTGAGACGAAAGTCATTAGAGTAGATCCATTTAATCCCAGCGCTGAAGCAGTTGCTGAAGCAGCTGAAGTACTGAAGAGGGGGGGCTTAGTGGCTTTTCCAACAGAGACTGTCTACGGACTTGGGGCACTCGCCTACTTGAGGGAGAGCGTCCTAAGGATATTTAGAGTTAAGAAGAGGCCTCTCGACAACCCACTCATAGTCCACATATCTAAGCTGAGCGACTTAAGCTTAGTGGCTAGGGAAGTACCTGAGGAGGCTTTAACAATAGCTGAAAGGCTTTGGCCAGGCCCAGTCACGCTAGTCCTATGGAAGAGCGATAGCATTCCAAGTGAAGTGACTGCTGGCTTACCAAAGGTTGCAGTTAGGATGCCAGCCCATAGAGTAGCCCTTATGCTTATAGATAGTGTTAATGCGCCCGTAGCTGCTCCCAGCGCTAACTTATCCGGCAGGCCATCGCCTACTTCAGCTGACCACGTCATTAAGGACTTTTACGGATCCATAGATTTAGTGATCGATGCAGGTGAGACACTTCACGGAGTTGAGTCAACTATAATAGACCTAACTGTTAAGCCACCATTATTGTTAAGGCCTGGAGCTCTACCAGTTGAAGAACTTGAGAGAGTCATCGGCGTGAAAATAGCTATTCCACCATTTGCGAGAGGGCTTGTTGAAGCAAGCATAGCATTAGCGCCGGGAACGAAGTATAGACACTATGCGCCGAGGGCAGATATGGTTCTAGTTGAGTCAGTGAATTACGGCAACTTAATGAATGTAGTCAGCGTAGTTAGGGACATAGCGTTAGAGAACATACGTAGGGGGGTAAGCGTAGGCATATTGTGTAGCGATGAAACATATAATCACTATACTGATCTAGGGATAGTAGTTAAGAGCCTTGGCTCCAGAAGCAATCTATTTCAAGTAGCTAAAAACCTCTTTAAGTCTATGAGGGAACTAGATGAAGCTGGAGTAAGCTTAATAGTAGCTGAAGGCTTTGAGGAAAGAGGGCTGGGTTTAACAATAATGAATAGGCTTAGAAAGGCCTCAGGACACAGAATTATTAAAGCCGATTAACAGACATTCAATTAAAGTAGTACTAAAACCATCTCCTCCCACTTCAAAGAACTCAGAGTTCTCTAAAATGTAGTCCTATGGGCCCGCTGGGATTTGAACCCAGGGCCTCCGCCGTGTCAGGGCGGCGTCCTAGCCAGGCTAGACGACGGGCCCTACTACAGCATTCTCTCAGTTACTGGATACTTTAAATGTTTTAGAGATTTTAACATCGATATATCATGAGGCTTCAACGAGTTAGTGGATGACTTTGCGGTCTCTTCCACTCACATACTAGTAGCAGGATTGCTGGAGAGAAACTCGTGTAACAGGCTTGACGCCGCTAACGAACTCGTAGAGAGGTCATTCCTATAAGTAAACCAGAAATCCACAAGCATTAACGAGAAATGAAGTAGTTAACTATGAACTGGAGATAGGTGTCGGGAATAAGCATCTCTAAAAAGTATATTAGGAAATTCTATTGAATCACATTAGTTGAGCCGGGGTAGCTCAGCCAGGTAGAGCGCCGGGCTGTTACCATAAACTCGGGTTTGGAACTGGCGGATACCCGGTGGCCCGGGGTTCAAATCCCCGCCCCGGCGTTTCAGAAGTTAAGTATATATTGTTCCCTAATCAATTCTTAAAGTGCCCGATGACTGTGGAATCCGGGTTTAAAGCTGAAGGGATGTTGATAAGGCCCGCATAGTTGAGGGGTGCTGCGCTACACAGTGATCAAATGTTCTTCCTCCACAACTCTCTTAAGTGCTTTCTTTTAAGAGCGTAGCTCTCTCTTTCAAGGAATTTATATACAGTGCTATGCTTTCTACCTCTTATTAGCATCTCTATTGCTTCTTTAGCTAAGTTCGCTGACTCATATTCTCCTATTATTGCTACAGCGTCTCCATATACGACTATGTCTGAGCCCGTTAATTCCTCTATGATTCTCCTAGCCTTCCCCTCCTCACCTATTACTCTACCCTTTACTCTAGCCAAGTGATTCGGCTTGTCCCCTACGTACAGCTTTAAGTCTATAATCATAATTACGTAGTCTTCATCGAGAAGTTTAAATGCTTTCTCAGGGCTGAATCCACTTGCTATAGCTCTAACTACATCGCGGGCCTTCAATAAGTTTGCTGGCGGAGTACTTGGAGAAGCAGGCTCTATTATTACTGAGCCAGTAGTTGAATCAACTGTAATTAGTGTTTGAGTAAGCCTCTTTAACTCCTCTTTAACTCTCCCCCCCTCACCTATCAGTACTCCAACTCTCTCTACAGGAATTTTCTCATAAAGCCTCGTTACTCCGGGGATTAATCCCCCCTCACTCCTCGACAAGATCTGACCTCCTCCAGTATTTCTTCAAAGCCTGCGATTTCTAAGCCCACTTCACTATGGAAGAAATCATATACGTTCTTTATATCCCTAACGAGTAATTCCTCTGCATAAGGATGGCCTATGCTTACAGACTGACTAACGTCAATTATTACAGGTACTCCGCCTGGCTTAACCATGACATTGAACTCTGATAGGTCTGCGTGAACAAGTTCAGCTAAGCAATAGATCTTCTTAACGTCTTCAATTAACAGCTCATACACTTTGAGTAGTTCTTCGCGGCTAAGCTCTTTCCAGACTTCTTTCAGTAGAGGATATCTAAGGCCTTCTTCACCAATGAACTCCATTACGAGAACGTTGTTCAGTACGGCAATAGGCTTTGGGACTCTTGCACCCACTTCATACATTCTCTTTAAGTTCCTGAACTCCTTCTTAGCCCATAGGTATATGAGCCTCCTAGTTCCTCCAAGCTTAACTCCATTGAATCTCGGGTCGCCTACAATGTATTTAACGATTCCCCTTCTAAACTCAGCTGTTGAAGTCAGATATATCTTGACAGCCAAGGGATCTTTGTTAAAGCCGTACGCTAAGTAGACGCGGGATTCCTTACCGGCACTTATTACTCCATTCATTCTCCTCAATACTTTCCTCTTCATTAGCTCGTAAATAGTCATAACTGTCTTGGCGTCAAATACTTCCTCCACGGTCTCAAAAAGATTCTTGTCCTTAATTCTCCTCTCCCTTGATCCTTTGGATAAATTGTTTGTCAAAACGCTCCACTCAAAGCCTCCAAGAACTCCTTAGTAATTATCTTCATTTCAAGAAGCTTCTCCACGTCATCACTGCTATACCTATAGACAACGTCGCCCCTCCTAGGGTCTACATCCCATAGGGATACTAGAACAATGTCGCCCTCCCTAAGCCACTCCTTTCTCCTCATCTTCCCAGGTATTCTAATCTTCCTCTCCTCTCCATCACTGCACCTAGCTAGTAAGTAGTTTGCGCCAAGGAATCTAGTTATTCCACAAATGACTTCCCCCTCTCCCGGGAGCAATGGCTCTTTACTTAGTTCTTTCTCCTCTCTACTCTTCTTAGGCAATTAATCCACCTCCTCTCTCATTACGTAAGTTCTTCCACCCACAACATACCCCTTTACTCTATCCCCATTCTTTAAGCTAACTAGGCGCTCATTGACGGGGTGCTCAATTAACTCCCCTGTCTCTTCATTAAGCAAGTAGAGGGTGTTCAAAGACCTTCCTACTACAGTTAGCTCTCTTTCAACTACTTCACTTAACTTCTTTACTTTCCCACTCCAATACTCTTTGAATGGAACGGATCTTTTTTCACCGCTCTCAAGCACTATTAGATCTATGAAGCCACCCCTAGTCCCACATACTAAGGACACTGACCCGCGGTAATCCACTAGATCCATTCTATCTATGTCAGGGAATCTCACAGATATTGTAGTTACACCTATGTCTCTCCCCCTTGAGTAGTCTCGCTTAGTTAGCTTGAAAGACTCAACGATCTTTGCTCCAGTTGTTTTCTCAATTAATCGAGCTACTTTGTGTGCTGTAACAACTGAAAGGAACTTTACATCCACTCCGCTTTTTTCCTCAGTTAATTCAACAATATCCTGTGATATGAGTGGGTCGCTTAACAGCTTGCTTACGTAATCCCTCTCTCTGTTGAGTAAGTGTCCTCTAGCACTTCTAAACTGCACTATGGCTGAGTAAGATCTGCTGGCCTTCCTAGAGCATGTGGGGCAAATTGTTTTACGAACTCTGTATCTAACTTTAAAATAGGCTTTAGCAATCATTGAACCCCCCATTAGTGCTGTTGCACTAACTACTGCTTCACTCAACCCCTTTCCCACGGCTTGGGATACCCTCACTTCATCTACTTCAATTAATTCTACGCGTTCATCAGTGAAGTGGCGTTGGTCGTTCAACACTATTCTTCTAATAGCTTCACTAAGTGATGGAATCTCAATCCACTTACCATGGATCTTCCATAGGCTGCACTTACTGCACTGCTCAAGCTCAAGGACTGGAGTACTCTTGGCTATCCCCTTTATCTCCAGGAAGCATTTTAGGCAATAACCTCCTAGGGGTAACTCCTCTTCATTTAACTCCTTGCCGCAGGCAATGCAGTATCTAGTCAACTCACTCAACCTTAATTACTTGTGCATGGGGGACTCCCTGGACGTACTTAACTGCATCCCTACATATGAAGCCTCTTCTAACAGCTTCTTCAACAGCTCTACGGCCAACTATGTTGGCTATAGTTGATCTTTCAACTAAATCCATTGCTTCATCTAAGCTAACTCTCCTACCTAAGTAGAAAGCTGGATCCACGTATAGCTTCACTCCTCCCTCTTCTAAAGTTACTCCAAGAACTTCTTCATCGCATACAGCTAGAATTGTTTCACCGTAGTTAGTGTATTCCTTTACATACACGAGCCCGCGACCAGTCATGCTTTAGCACCTTTAGAATGAGGGGAGGGTTGTTTCAGCACTGCATGCCAGGCACTTTAACTTAAATGTTTTCCTGCTCTTCTCCAGTACTGTGTGTATTGAGCTGCAAGTAGGGCATTTAACGTATGTATCCACGAACCTCTTCAATAGCTTGTCTAGGACTTGTGCTGAAAACCTACCGCTAAGAATTAAGTTTCCGGCTTCATCTATTGACCCTGCTGCAGCTAACTCCTTAACTAAGTACTTCATTAAGAGCTTGTCGTCTCTACCGATTGCGTGAGCTATGTTCCTAAAGTTCTTAACTATGGTCTTCGTGCCAACAGCTATAGTCTCTATGCTCGGCAATTCAAAGACTACTCCCTTACTAGGATCTCTAACAGGTATCTTGCTGAATGCTCTATCCAACAACTCTTCATAACTGTAGTCCCTGGCTTTCTTCAGCAATTCCTTCACCACACATTCTTCAAGTACTGTAAGCAAAAACCATTTATTAAAGGTTTAGTAGGCAGAGCCTGCTATTAGAAATGGAGCCCCAATGCTTTTAGGGCAGTAAACTACTAGGGTTTTCGGGAACCAGCCTATGGCTAGAGTATACATAGAGACTTACGGCTGTGCACTAAATAGAGGAGACACTGGCTTAATCATGGATGTACTGAGGAGTAGGGGGCACACTATAGTTGAGAGAATTGAGGAAGCAGAAGTATTCATAATAAATACTTGCACTGTGAGAAGCGAAACTGAGAGCAGGATGATTGATAGGATAAGGACTCTTAGAGAGATTGCTGCAGCAAGCAGGGGTAAGCTAATAGTGGCTGGCTGCATGGCTAAAGCCCAGCCCTACTTAGTTGCTAAAGTAGCGCCTGAAGCAAGCCTTGTCTCTCCTCAAAACGCTTCAAGAATACACTTAGCAGTAGAGTCTCCCTCAAGAATCCTTCTGCTAGTTGGTGAAAGAGATAGGGATGCTGTAGCTAAATGCCTTATGGATAGAGTGGGATTGATAGCTGTTCAGGAAGGGTGTTTAGGGAACTGCAGCTTCTGCATAGTGAAAAACGCTAGGAGGAGAGTTGTTAGCTACCCCTTAGAGGCCATAGTTAAGGCAGTTAAAGACTTAGTGTCACTGGGTGCTGTAGAAATAGAGCTGGCCGGCCAAGACACCGGCGTCTACGGTTTAGACATATACGGTAGGCAAGAACTGCCATTGTTAGTTAAGAGTGTTGCAGAAACAAGCGGGGACTTCATGGTTAGAGTAGGCATGCTTAATCCAAACACCCTCACGTCGATAGTTGACGAGTTAGCGGATGCGTTAAGGCATAGAAAGGTCTACAAGTTCCTACACATACCAATTCAGAGCGGTAGTGACAGAGTACTAAGGGCGATGAACAGGGATTACACAGTAGATGAATACAAGTCCTTAATTAAGGAACTGAGATCGAAGGTGCCAGGCATAGCGATCGCTACAGACATCATTGTTGGACATCCAGGCGAAAGCGATGAAGACTTTGAGGAAACACTAAGAGTAGTGGAGGAATTGGACTTTGATAGAGTGCACATAGCGCAATACGCCTTTAGAACTAACACTGCTTCAGCTGCATTAAGACATGTGGATAGCAAGCTAAGGAAGGAGAGGTTAAGGAAGTTGAATGAAGCAGTAGGAAAAGTCTGCTGCAGGAAGCATGAAGCTATGGTAGGCTCTATAGTAAGGGCTTTTGTGACCGAGAAGAACGCGGATTCATACACGGCTAGAACCATTAATTACACTCCAGTAGTCTTTAAGAGCGGAAGCGACTTAAGGGGTAAGTGGGTTAAGATACTAGTGAAGTCCGCAACATTCTTTGACTTGAGAGGGGAAGTCGCATCCATTGAGTAGGCCGTTGAGGGGCCTGGGTATTTAAGTACGATCAACTTAAGTTATCCACTACTTCAACGTAGGCTACTTCTCCGTAGTCAGAGATTATGTACTTAGTTAATTCATAGATACTGCTTCTCTTAATAGGCAGAGATAGGGGCTTAAACTTCAGGACAAGTAGTGCTTCACCTTTATCAATATCTACTTTCTCAATGTAGCTGCTCTCTTTATCGAGGCTAAATGGTGTTTTTTGCGAGACCTCCTTAGACAATATGTCAACTAATGAACTTATTTCCTCGCTAACCCTAGATCTATCGGCGAACAAAGTCTTCACTTTCAACGACACTAGTGCAGGCATTTCAATAGCTATTGAGCCTGCAAGAAGGGTGTTCGGTATATAGATCTTGTTTCCATAAATGTCCTCGGCTTCTGCTCCATGCGTGTGGACTTCGTTTACGCGGCCAAACACTCTATAGCCATATTTAGGTATTGAAATAACTATGGGCCTCCCCTTAGGGTACTTGGATGCAATAATGTAAAAGTAAGCCAGGAACTCCCTTACATCATAGAAGAATATAATTATAAATGATGCCAGCACGAGGCCTATTACATATACTATTGGCACCGCAGGCAAATACAGGTAGAATAGGCAGCTTAAGTAGGTCAATACTATTACGTAATCAATTACTTTTGAAAGAACGTATTTTGCTGAAAAGCTTAGAATCCTTCTTGCATGCATCGCACTTACGAATCTATTGATTAGGAGCCTAAGCACTAAGAGCACTAATAGG
>CALKYD010000109.1 GCA_938003605.1 uncultured Sulfolobales archaeon
AGCACTTGTTATCACTCCCTAGGAGGACACAGATCATCTATCCTAAAGACTTCGGGTTTATTCTAGTCCTCTCAGGTGTTAGACCAGGTTCTCGGGTAGTTGAAGGTGGGACTGGAAGCGGTGTACTGGCACTGGGCCAGACGTATTTACGTGGGCGCATGACTGGACGGGGATGTATGCTGATAAAGGCTACATAGTTGCGCTAGACGACATCCTCCCAAGGGAGACTGTTGAGGACATTATTAAGAATTACATGAGTTCAGCTGTTTCAGCCGCTACATACAAGTTGAAGATATATGGACTGCCGTGGGCTGCTGAAGCAATAGCCTTAGTGATAAATAAGGATCTTGTTCCCAACCCACCGAGGAATCTTAGCGAGATGTTCGCTATAATGAGCAGCTTCCACAACCCCTCAGAAGATAAGTACGGCTTAGCTTACCAGATAGATGCATATCACGTGTACCCATGGGTATCCCTATTCAATGGCTACTACTTCGACGACTACACTCTCAGCATTGGCGTAAATACTACTGAAACGAAGAAAGGCATAGAGTTCTTTGTAAGAAACATACTGCCATACCTTGACTACAGGGACTTAGGGCATGAGAATCAGCTAACGATATTCACTGATGGCAGGGCGCCAATGATAATAACTGGCCCATGGAATATCCCTAGGATAAAGAGTGCACTGGGAGAGGAGAAGATAGCTGTAATTCCGATACCTAAGCTAAACGAAACTCATGTGCCGAAGCCTTTCTCAGGCATAAAGCTGTTCTGGATGACTCAGCTCTCACTACTTGGTGAACAACAACCTGAGAGAAAGTACGCTACCTTACTATTCATTACCTGGTTTACGCTAAGCGACGAAGCATTAATGACCTTGGTAAGCCAAGCAGGCTTCATACCAGTTAAAACAGCATTACTAACTAGGATAACTGATTACCCAATAGTCTATGGGTTTGCCCAAGCAATATTCAACAGCGTGCCTATGCCGAAGGATAAGAGGATGAGCGCTGTCTGGCAAGTAGGGGATTACTTGAGTGCCATCATTACTGAGTACACTAATGCTAGAGTGCAGGGGAAGAGCGTTGATGAAGCGGTAAGCATTGCTGTAGAAAGCATTGGCCCTAAGCTGGATGAAGCTTACTCAATCATAGTTGATACGATTAAGAAAACTTATGGAGGGTAAAGCGGGCGCTTTTTAGCTAAGTTAACGCGTATTTTTAAATGTACTCCACGGTGAGTGCGTTGAGTGAGCGCAGAGCCCTCTATCCAAGGAGGGTGGCCTTACTGCTCATAGCTCCAAGCCTTGCGCTATACCTATTCTTCTCCATATGGCCTATAGCCTACTCAATGGGCATAGCCTTTACGGACGCTAATGAGTTGAACATAGCTCCAGATCCATCTAAAGTAATTGACTTAGAGAACGCTAAGAAGTGTGCATTAGTGGTGGGCAGCAGTGAGGGCTTACGCAGCTCAGCACTTAACTCCTTAAGACAAGTACATACCTACCTAGACTCACTTAGGGAATCCCTAGTAGAGCTAAGGGATTCCTTAAGAGCTTTCGAGCAGCTGAGCCCCCAGGAATTAGTGGAACTAAAGAACGACATAAGTTCCTCACTAGCATACCTTAGGACTGCGCCGAAGGAAGTTGTTGAAGCATTCAACTGCACATTAATTGGATACCCAACTAAAGAATACATAGTTGACCCAGCTTTAGAAAGCAATATTTCTAAGGTAGTTGGATTCGTTGGGGAGCGCATATCCGGTAAACTAGAGGAAATGGCGTTCAGAGTAATTGTTGGAGGAGCGATCGATAGTGCTGAAATCAATGCTTTAGCGTTTGACGTAGATCAGGCTTTAGCGATGGTTGAAGGAATTGAGGAATCAATAGAATACGCTGCACTGGACTTCGATGGATTTATTAGTAGAACTATAGGGAAGTTTGATGCCGAACTCAGCAGACTTCAAATGAGGTTTGTTGGATTAAGTAACTTCAATGAATTGCTTCGCGATCCAAGGTTCATAAACTCTATAGCTAAAACCATTGCTTTCACAATTGCAAGCGTTCCACTAAAAGTACTCCTTGGAGTGCTTTTAGCTATGCTGTACTCTTCGCCAACGATCTACGGGCGGAGGATTTGGAGAACTATGCTGTTAATACCGTGGGCTATACCCATATTGCTCGCAGGCTCTTCGTGGAAAATGATGTTCCTTCCAGGGAGAGGGCCTTTGTTTACAATTACTGGGCTTGACTACAATAACTATGAGTGGCATGCATTCCTAATATATAATTTGTTTGAAGCATGGCTGGCATACCCATTCGTTATGACTGTAACTATGGGTGCTTTAGCCGGGGTATCTAAGGACTTGATTGAAGCATCTTACATTGATGGAGCGGGCGCCTGGTTTAGGTTGAGGAAGGTCGTATTACCACAAATAGCTGGGCCAGTAGTTTTTGCAGCAATACTCACTACTGGAGCATCGCTGCAGGCATTCATGGTTCCACTACTCATAAATGGAGGAGGACCTACTCAAACAATCTCCATACCATGGGTAGGAAGTAGAGTGGGCAACGTGAATGAAATGATGGTGCTCTTCGGGTACAATAGAGCCTATAGAGACAAGGACTATGGTTATGCGGCTGCAGCATACATAATAGTGATCATGATATTGATGATCTACATAGTGTTGTGGCTTAAGTTCGCTAAGAGCAGGAGGTGAGGCATGCCGTGAAGTCATCTCTATCAATATTTAGGGGGGCTGCCTCATTCCTTGCATCAAGGTATGGATTGAGG
>CALKYD010000110.1 GCA_938003605.1 uncultured Sulfolobales archaeon
TCCGTGGAGGATGCTTAGAGCATTTATTTAAACCCGCTTATCATTTAAGACATAGGTAATTGAATTGGGGGTTTAGTTGAGGATTCTCATAACTGGTGGAGCTGGCTTCATTGGGCACAACGTCGCGCTATACTTGAGGAATAGGGGTTTTGAAGTAGTAGTAGCTGATAGCTTGGAGCGCTCAAGCTCCTATGCGCTGAGGAGGTTAAGTGCGTATGAAATACCTGTAGTTAAAAGCGATGTAAGGACCTTCAATGATTACAGAGGCTTCGACGTAGTCATTCATGCCGCTGCATACGTCAGCGTAGAGGAGTCCATTAAAGACCCCGTCAAGTACTTTGAAAACAATGTAGTGTCTACAGCTTGCGTAGGCTTTGAATGCGTTAAAAGAGGATGCAAGTTGATTCACTTAAGCTCTGCAGCAGTCTATGGAGAACCTGTCGAGACCCCTGTGAAGGAGAGCCATAAGTTAAACCCCAAATCACCCTATGGATTAAGCAAGTTGATGAGTGAACAAGTCTTGAAACAATACGCCGAACTATATAAACTCAAACACGTAGTCTTAAGGCTCTTCAACGTGTATGGACCCGGCCAAAACCCCGCTTATGCAGGCGTCATCGATTCCTTCATTAGTAGACTTAGGGAGAACAGGCCCCCTATAATATATGGTGATGGAGCTCAAACAAGGGACTTCATATATGTAATCGATGTTGCGCGAGTAATAGAGGCATTTATTGAAAAAGACTTATTTAATGGAGCAGTGTACAATGTTGGTTCTGGAGAAGAAACATCAATTAATGCACTAGCTGAAAGACTGATGAACGTGCTTGGAGTGAGAGCCAAGCCTATTTATGCAGCAGAAAGGCTGGGAGACATTAAGCGTAGCTCTGCAGACATATCAAAGCTAAAGGAAGCCATAGGGTTCACTCCAACTCCATTGGATGAAGGCTTAAGGGAAACACTAAAAGCCCTAAACACATTGTAGATTACAGCAGCAAGCACTTCGCGACTGGAACAATTGCTGCTAGCCTATAGAGATCTTGGGTAAGCCAACTGTTTTAAGTCCTTCGAGAGTGCTGGTAGAAGAGTCTCCTAAGCCATCTCATTCGTTTTAACGAATTGCGCCAGCCACTTTAAAGTATTTGCAGCCTTAATTGATGTCCCATAAACTTCAAGTACGTACACGCTGTTCCTATTGAAGAGCTTTAATAGGGAGGCCCAGTCTATGCTGCCGCTGTATGGTGGTAAATGCTGATCCTTAGTTCCATCGTTGTCGTGCAAGTGTACTACGCCTAAGTGATTCCTTATGTACTTGTAGAACTCCGAGAGGTTGTAGCCATTGACGTGCGCGTGGCCTACGTCAAAGCATATCCTTACATTCTCCAAGCCCTCGACCAATTCGATGAGGTCTTGGGGTAAGTTAGTGATAATCCATTTCTTAGAGCTGTTTTCAATGAAGATCGTTAATCCTAGATCTCTTGCATACAAGTCTACTTTCCTAAGCAATAGCTTATTTAATTCAAACTGCTTCTGCAGCCAATTCAGCAACTTCATGTCTAGTGAAGCCCTAGTGTAGAATGAATGAATGACCACGTGCTCCAGCCCAGCTCTACTTAGCGCCTCCAGCCAACCAATAGTTCTTTTTAAGGCTTCGCGTTCTCCAGGTACTTCACTTATGGTTGTAGGTGCATGGGCTATCTTCATGGATAAGCTGTGCGTGCTCAGTAAATCACTTATGCTTCTAGAAACTTCCACAAACTGATCTATGCTTACTCCATCTAAGTGAATGTGGCTGAGCTCTACTTCCTTAAATAAACCTGGGTTAGTAGCTAATGCTTTAACAGCTCTCTCTAAATCTAGATCGCTGTAAAGCATTGTCGAAATAGCAATCATGTAGGTTCGCCGTGAATTGAGACACTCTTAGGCAATTATAAGCATTTAAAGGAAAAATCGTTATAGCTTGTAGAGCAGTAATTGTACAGTATTGCTGAATCAACTTTGCTTACAGAACTCATTTATGCACATTATTTCACTAAGATCCCTTCTAGGCCCGGGGCCTGGGCTTTCATCAGGATACCCTAAGGCTATAATGGCTATTGGTACATAGTTTTCAGGTAGCTTAACTATTCTCTGTACTTCACTTATGTTCCTAAGGCTTTGAATCCACACAGTTCCAAGACCTAGGGCGTGGGCTGCAAGCATTATGTACATGGCTGCATTAGCGCAATCCACTTGAAATGAGTGTGGGGAGACATCCTTATTACATGCAACAACAATGTTCACTGGAGCTCCCTCAAGGGGGAACGCCCATACATGTATTTTCGCAAGCATGCTCCTAACCTCCCTGTCCAACACTACAATGAACGTCCACGGCTGTCTATTCCCAGCGCTTGGGGCATAGCGAGCTACTTCAAGAACTCTATTGACTATCTCCAATGGGACTTCCTGAGGCTTAAACTTCCTTATGCTCCTCCTAGACTTCAAGAACTCCAGAAATATGTTTGAATAACTCAACGCTAATCCCCCTGCATGAATCAAGGTTCTCCTAACTAAAAACCTTTCTTAACGCGGAATTAAAGTAGTACAAACTTATATACTCCAGTAACACCAATTTTCAACTAGGCTAGCGGAGGCGAGTGCCATCGCTAGTGCAGTAACGCTATTCATAGTAGCGCTAGTTCTAACACTTATCGCTCCATTCATAGCTCTCTACACAGCGTTTAAGCTAATTGAGTGAGCTTTAAGGAGGCAGGCCAGTTCTATATTCCATTGAAGTATGAATACCGTAGATCGTGGTCCACCCCTTTTCAATACATTGGCAAAGCACTGTAAGCAATATATAGAGCTTCATAGAGTGTGTTGGCTGGGTGTTAGACTGTGGACTCAAGTGACTTAGTTAGTAGAGCTAGAGCAGAGCTACTTCTAAAAGCTGTTGAAGACTACTTCATTGAGTCCTCCATGACTGTGTGCGAATTAGTTGAAAAAATGAGTAGTTCAGGTGGATTCATGGCTAAACACGTGTCTCTAGCTTCAGAAATTATGGCTGAAATGTGGAGAGCTAGGGAAGTTAAGAGAATCCTCTCATTCACTGGAAACATTGTTTCAACTGGTTTACGTGGAGTAATAGCTCAGTTAATTAAAGAAGGGTTTGCAGACATTGTGATCACTACTTGTGGAGCAGTAGATCACGATATTGCTAAGGGGGTTGGGGGCAAGTACTATAGCGGCATGTTCGACGTTGACGACGTCTTTCTACACGACTTGCAAATACATAGATTGGGCAATGTATTCATACCTGTTGAAAGCTATGGAGCCATTATTGAGGACTTCGTCAAGAAGCTCATTGATGAAGCCGTTAGAGTGAAGAGAGAGTGGGGCGGCGCTGAATTACTTAAGCTTGCTGGAAGCTTAATTAATGATGGAGCTTCATTCCTTAGATCAGCTTATGAGAGGAACGTGCCAGTAATAGTTCCGGGAATAATTGATGGAGCTTTTGGATTCCACTTATTCATGCAATCCCAGTTAACGAAGTTTAAGCTCGACATCCTTGAGGATGAAAAGATCTTGGCTGACGCGATCTTTGGAGCGGAGAAGCTTGGAGCACTAATAGTTGGCGGAGGCATAAGCAAGCACCACACCATATGGTGGGCTCAATTCAAGGATGGACTGGACTACGGCATCTATGTAACGACTGCAGTAGAGTATGACGGCAGTCTCAGCGGAGCTCAGCCTAGGGAAGCTATATCGTGGAGCAAGGTGAAGCCAAGTGCTAAGAGCATCGTAGTCTACGGAGACGCTACTGTAGTTCTTCCATTAATCGTAGCTAAAGCTATGTGCGACCTCGACAACTCAAGGCATTAAGGGCTCCTTCAGCTCGTAGATAAGCGTAGTGATGGAGAGCGTAGCGTAATAGCTATTGATATAAGGGAGTGTAAAGCAAAAAAGTAGACATTCCCAGAGGAAGTAGTTGGAGGGGTTTAAGAGTTCGATTGGATGCAATAGTCCTAATGGCTTTGACGTACGTTGCCGGAAGAGCCATAGCTCTTCCGCTTGAGAGGAGGGGGCTTAGCCAAATAATTGGCTTCATAGCAGTAGGGCTCACTGCATCATACTTCTTAGGAGTGGATTCTGCATACTGCGCTGAGCTAAAGTCCATAGCTATGTTTTCAGCAGCTGTACTAATGTTCTACGTCGGGCTCTCAGCGCGCGTAGAGTCTATGGAGAGAGCTCCGCCAGTAATTACTGGAGTAGCTGGAGTAGCAACTACATTTGCGCTGACTTACCTAGCCCTTACTACAGTGGGCTTAAGCCCCACTAGAGCGCTAGTGCTATCGATATCCATTTCAAATACTGCTACTGAAGTAGTTGGAGCACTACTGCTTAGCTTAAGCGAAGGAGATGTTAGAGCTATAGCCAGCAGCGCTAGCTTCATAGATGACATAGTTGTAGCAATAGCTATTGCAATCATAACGTCTGGGGAAATAGCTCCTCAATCAATTATTACAAAGTCTATTCCAGCGGCAGCCCTAATAGCTATCTCCACGCTAATTCCTAAGAAGTTGCTGAAGAAGTATGGGGGGATAGCTAAAGTTGTTTTTAGAAGCTACAGGAACTTCGTAGTAACGTCGATGAGCATGCTGTTCTCCCTAACTATAGCATCCTATATGGCTGGCCTCGGGCCACTCATTGGTGCATACCTAGCTGGTTTAATCATTAATGGATTCAAGGAATACAGGGATCCAATGATAAGGGCGAGCATATCTATAGGGAGGTTCCTCGAGGACTTAAACGTATTTCTTGACACAACCCTAGTCCCACTCTTCTTTAGCTACGCTGGCCTCACGGCATCAGTAATGCATATAGACATAGCGCTATTCCTCACCATATTGGCTACAGGGCTTATAGGCAAAATAATTGGGTGCGGAGTGCCTTCAGCCATCATGTTAAAGAATTCAGTTAAGGGACTTAAGGTGGGGGCAGTCATGGTTGCTAGAGGTTCTTTAGATACTGTGCTATTGAGCTCAAGCCTTAGCTTAGGGCTAATATACTTAAGTGACTACTCTACAGCCATAGCTACAGTGATTGTAACAACATTTTTCGCGCCGCTAGCTCTATCGATCATCAATAAGCGTTACGGGCTATGACTTAATTCCTCTATAGAATACCTTCCCCCTCCAAACAACTTCTTCAACAATGCCGCGGCTCATCATTGACTCTATAGCTCTCCATAGATCGCCGTACGGTATTCTGAAGCTGCGCCTCAGCTCAGTTATAGTCATGGGCTTCCTGAGGAGTAAGCTATATAGATCTGTTAAGCTAGGCACTATTACTTCACTGTAGTGGAATTGGGGTTTCTCTAAGAGGAGCAGTGGCTCAACTCCTTGTTTAGAGAGGCTCTCAGCAGCTCTTCTCAATGCAGTTTCTGGAGCAGGCCTTACACTGCTCAGCCTCGGCGGCCTATCAATAGCTCTAACTAATGCTTTTCGCACTCTGGCCCTACTATAGTTAGTAGCTATTAGTTCAAGGGCCTCCTGGCTCCAGTTTAATGGGAGTTCTCCAACGCTGACTAAGTTTAGTTCTGCAATAACTTTTCCTTCCTCATTTAAGCTCTTCAAGTAATTAATGAGAGTGCTTAGCTTAAGTCCGTGGTGCGGCTCATTTACAGCTGAATAGTCTTCGCTGGAGCCAGCGTCAAATACTACGTAGACTCTATCTATGTTAGCTAAGCTAAGCCGCCTATTGGCTGCTGCATGAGTCTGAAGAGTCGTCTTAACCCAAAGCTCGGCGTCAAGCCCCCTCATCTTTAGTGCTCTAGCCAGGGAATCAACTACTTCCGGGAAGAATTCGTTTAGCAGAGGATCCCCCATGCCGTCAACGAGTACT
>CALKYD010000111.1 GCA_938003605.1 uncultured Sulfolobales archaeon
GTAAGGAAAATCACTTAAGGCCCTGGGATCTTGTGAGAGCCTATTGTTCGCTATATTATTTGCTAAGTGACGGAGGCGTTATGGTGCTTGATGAAACTGACTTTGAGGATGTGGATCTAGTGGCGCCGAGCGTACATAAGATAACTGGAATACCCTACATTATACTTCTATCAAGGCCTAGAAGAAAGGTAACTTATGATGATCTTAAAGCAGATCCAACATTGTTTCAAAGCGAATGAAGGCGGAGAGCATTCAGGTTTTGGAAAGCGCATAGAACAGTCTATTCCTTGACGGCGTTTCCGAGATACGTGCAAAGAAGGAGTCGCCACTCCTTCCCCGAGTCTCAATCCCTTGACTTCCCAGCCAATGCTTAGAAGCTCGCCTGAGGCTTTTCCCCGCTCTCATCCAACTCACTTGCCACATCCTCTGAAACACGAACTCTGCAGCCCTCCAGCTTAGCGCGTGTTTCAATAAGCTTTGCTTCTGCATTGCGCAGTAAGTTAGTTCAAGGTGTAGTTAATGCTTAGTTAACTGCCCAGCAGTGCAGTTAAATGCGTTAACTGCCCACTCCCTGGAACAGCTATAGCTATCCCCCACTAGTCCTTTGAAGACTTGGGATCGGAGTTGAGAGCCTTATGGCAGTTGCCCTGCAGCGTGTGCAAGAGTTTCAGCAGGGGGTTCTCCGCTCTACACACTTTACTTAACCGCTCTCTCGTAGGTTATCCAGTGTGTTCTTCAACACTTGTGTTCGCGGAGGACTCCTTCACTAACTATGTGGATTACTTTGAACCCCCTTAGGCATAGAGTGCTTGATATAAACCTCCTGTGGCACTTAAACCACAGCTTCTCACTACACATTATTGCTGTAGGGCCTTTGCACTCATTGATTAACTCAACTAGCTTCTCCACTCCTTCAGTGTAACTCCTAGTCTTCACGTACTCCCTATATCCACCGGGCCTGTATCCGCCGAGGGATTCGCCGAGCCAAACGTACTTCACTCCAGCAGCTTTTAACGACTCCTCTAAAGAACTTCTATTAAACCACGGAGCCCTCCTACTGCTCGGAAACCTCCTGACGTCAACCAGTAGCTTTACTCCATGAGCCTTAAGAAGCTCGATGAACTCCCCCATAGATCTATCGCTGTGGCCTACAGTGTAGACAAGCTTAAACAATGCAGCTCCACCTCTACTGAAGTAGAGCTTACTTAGGGAGTAAAAGAACTCCATGAATGCTTTAATAGCTAAGTGAGTCCTTATAGTAGCGTTAACGCATGGGTGTAAACATGTTGAGCAACGGCTTAATAGAGCTATTCCTCGTATTCCTTAAAGTAGGGCTATTCATGTTTGGAGGAGGCTATGCATCCATAGCCCTACTACACAGAGAGCTCGTCGTTGAACATAAGTGGCTTAGTGAAGAGGAGTTCGCAGACTTAATAGGTTTAGCTGAGTCAACTCCAGGACCTATAGCAATTAATTCAGCTACTTACACAGGCTATAGACTCCACGGACTCGCAGGATCTCTAGTTGCCACTATGGGCATAGTGCTGCCAGCTTACTCAATTATGGTTTCACTAGCTTCACTACTAGTAAAGTACTTGGACGACCCTTGGGTTAGAACAGTGTTTAGAGGAATTAATGCAGCTGTCGTCGCACTAATACTCTACTCACTAGCTGTCTTAGCTAAGGCAAACTTCATAGAGGGCGGTGCAATTAAAGCAGTGTCAATAGCTATATTCACATTCTGCCTAATTCTACTAGTCTTCTTAAGGCTCCACCCAATGTACGTTATACTAGCATCAATAGCTTTAAGCATTCTTCTCAAGCTAATTGGAGCATAATAAGTATTAGTAGAGAAGACAAAGATACATATGTCAACACACAGTCTGCAAAATCTATTCAAAGAACTTAGCCCACTACAGTAATACCTCATTTAACTCCCCGAAGCTCAGCAGGCATAGGAAACATTGCTCAGAGAAGCCCGCCCTAATTAGGGAATTCACGAAACGTATTACTTAAGTAGATCATGTACTTGGTTAAGTAATTAGTTACAGTAAATTAAGACACAATTCCTAGCATCAATTAACAATACTTAGATTTTTAAATGCACATATAATGAAGTATAGTATCTAATAAAAGATATTGCATTTAGCATTGACAATGGATTTATTTAATGTCTTAAATATTGATACTAATTACATTTTCATTATTGAATGTATTGAATTAAAATACTATTAATGAAAGATTATTCAATTATGTGAATCCATGATCTTTAATTAAGTAAGTCTTTGAATGCAACATTCATTAAGTGCGCAACAATTATAGTGTAGCGGTGGAGTGCTTGAGGACAAGCCATGTTGGGAGCTTTCCACTGCCTTATTCAAAGGAGAACTTAGAGAATGTGATCGTTGATTTAAAGAGTGTTGGAATAGACGTTCCTCCATACCCTCAGTTGAGGAACTTCATTGATATCTATGTGGAGCCTCTAGTGCATGGAGGAGTAGTAGTGAAGAGTGGGGCAGTATACTTCATTAATTTAAGTAGAGTTGACTTAATTGATAGTGTTGAAGTAGTTGTTCCTGAAGCTGAAGAATCCATTGCATTAATGAAGAGGCTTGGGTTTAAGTGGGCTAGAGCACCAGTCACAGGGGTCTTCACACTGTCTTCAAAGATGTACATTGAGGGCGGGAAGACAGATCTTTGGTCAAGCCTCCTGTCTAGGAAGGACGTAGTGTTAAACTACGTTGTTCCATACGTGAGGAGGGCTGTTGAATACATGGCT
>CALKYD010000112.1 GCA_938003605.1 uncultured Sulfolobales archaeon
TCCACTGCCTCACTGAAGTCCACTCTCTTGAATGGCGTTGACAGAGGCTTTACTTCAACGCCTAGGAGCTCTAGTTCCTCTGATGCACGTTCCCTAACTCCATTAACTATGTATGCCACTAACTCCTCTAGAGTCCTCATAACATCCTCCTCGCTATCTATGAATCCCTGCTCAACATCTATCCCCCATGATTCATTCAAGTGCCTTCTAGTGTTGAACTTCTCTGCTCTAAAGTATGGAGTTATCTCATAGACTTTCGGAAAACTGGCCATAAGCATTTGCTTGTAGAGCTGCGGGCTTTGGCTTAAGTAAGCATTTGACTCAAAGTACTTCACTTGGAATAGCGTTGCCCCTCCTTCAGCACCTGCTGCAACAATCTTTGGAGTATTTACTTCTATAAACCCTCTGCTCTCCAGGAACTCTCTCGCCAGCTTCAGCACTAGTGCCCTGACTCTAACAATAGATCTTTCGACTGGATTCCTGATCAATAGATACCTGTACTTAACTCTTGTGTCGAGGAGTGCAGGGACCTTGCCTACGAGGTCTACTGGCATTGGCTCACTGGGCTTAGCATAAACCCTGATGTCTCTAGCTAAGTACTCTACTCCACGCTTGCTTTTCTGCTCTGGGGAGACTTCTCCATCAATGCAGACAGCTGTACCTATTGGGAGATCCTTCACTTTAATGAATAGCCCTGGATCTCTATCACTCTTTACGGCAACCACTACGGGCTTGCTGTAAAGATCTGTCGTTACTTCAGTTATAGCTATACGCCCAACTACCTTTAATCTAACGATCCAGCCGCAGATCCTTGCCATGAATGAATTCCCTAAGTAACTTAGTAATCTCCACGGGCTTTTTAAAATAAAATTCCCACGTCTTATAAGTAGTGTAGAGAGTGGGGAGCAGTGTGCCGAAGAAATCTAGGGAGTCTGGAAAGAATAGGGCGCTGACTGAGTACTTTACTCACCCTCCTAAGCCAATTAGGGGGATCAGCGGGGGCTCTCCAGTAGAGCAGGAGGCGGGAGCTTCAGCTGAACGCAGTGAAGTAGAAGCATTAATAGATGAACTCTTCTTACATAAAAGTAGGAAGCAGCTTGCTTCAGTAATGGAGGTAGCTGGAGGGAGAGAGCGTGAGGAAGCTGCGCCTTCAAAGGATTTTTTGAGCAACGATATTCTCGCCAAGCTTCTATCAAAGAAAGTGAAGGCGCTTAAGGAAATTAACTGTGATGAAAGCGGCTCATGCATTGACGGCAGAAGGCTATCGGAAGTATTTACTGATGAATTTGGAGTTAAGAGACAGAGAGCTTACTTAAAGACAACTAGGTACACAATATACCTAGACTGGGCTGTAGAGGAGGGTGTAGTGAAGAAGATACTTCCAGAGGCATACCTTGTTGAAACAGAGCGTGGCGCAAAAGCTATAGTACCAACTTCCTTCCTCTGCGAGCTAGCTAAGAGGTATGGAGTTATACTGAATGACTATAAGTGCATTAATGGAGGTAGGTTTACCGCTTAGGAGCTATATAGAATGGCTTTGCCGCAATATCTAGGTAAATTCTCCTACTCCTTCTCCTCCTCTTCCTTAAGCCAACTCTGTCCGGCCTAGGCTCCATTCCAGGCAGGCCGAAGCTTCCATCAGGGAACTCAACTAGCATTCCACTACTTATTAGCTTGTTAAGGGCTCTTCTAAGCCTGTCTTCACCAACTATTCCACTGAACTCTAAGCGTAGCTCGTCGAACGCCATGGGGTATCCTTTCTCCTTAATTGTTTCCACAATTAACTCCCCTATTTCAGTATCCCTTGGAGCGACCATCACTACTACGTCTCTGTCCTCATAAATTTTCTTTTTAGGAGACACATTCCCACCGATAGGTACTAGTGTGTATAAAAGTATATAAGCTAATATGTTTGACGCTGTGTTCCCACATAATTAAGCTTTAATGAAAAATATTAATGAACCTTGCTCCCACTAAGTAGTGAGTGTCTTGAGTCGAGGCAATTAGTTTTAATAGTTTACTGCCAATAGATGTTTCTTTAGTTTCTGGAGAGGGCTTATAGAATGCGTTAGTGGAGTTAAATCCTTCTCTCTACGGTAACTTATTAATGACGTCATACAATGATTTTTCGGTGAATAAATCTTGGTTGAGAAGAGCTTATTGCTTGAAAGGGGTTCTGTAGTCCTATTGCTTGGGAATGAAGCTATAGCTAGGGCAGCCATTGAGGCAGGCGTTGGTTTTGCAGCAGCTTACCCAGGGACTCCGAGTACAGAAATAGTTGAATCATTAGCTGAAGTAGCTAGGGATATAGGCATGCATGTTGAGTGGAGCACTAATGAGAAAGTGGCTTTTGAAGCAGCTTATGCAGCATCTATAGCTGGAGTTAGAGCTTTAGTAGCAATGAAGCACGTTGGATTAAACGTAGCCTCAGACATATTGATGAGCAGTGCTTACACGGGAGTGAACAGCGGCTTTCTAATAGTTTCAGCAGACGACCCAAGCCAGCACAGCAGCCAGAACGAGCAAGACAACAGGTGGTATGGACTTCTATCACATTTACCAGTCATTGAGCCATGGTGCCCGAGGAACGCCTATAGCTTAACGAAGGCTTCGTATGAGCTCAGCGAAAAGTACCGTCTACCAGTAATACTTAGAACTACGACTAGGCTTAGCCACACGAGACAGCCCATAGTGTACGAAGCTGATGTTCCTAGAGAAGCGAAGGCCAGGGGATCGTTTAAGAAGGACGTTGAAAGATACGTCTTAGTGCCTGCACACGGCAGAAAACTTAAGGAGGCCTTAATGATGAAGTGGAAGGAGATCAGGGAGGGCCTCGGGGTGGAGCCATTCATATCCATTGAGAACCCAGGGTTAAGAAAGGCT
Source organism: uncultured Sulfolobales archaeon (assembly GCA_938003605.1). The sequence goes on from CALKYD010000112.1 coordinate 2,884, forward strand.
ATTGTGGCTTCAGGAATATCCTATGCACACGTAGATGAAGCACTGAACTTAATGAATATGAGGAATGAATTCACTGTAGTTAGAGTCTCCATGCCTGTCCCCCTGCCCGTTAAGCCAATGAAGGAGTTGTTAAGCTATGCAAAGAGCATACTCGTAGTTGAAGAACTTGACCCCGTTGTAGAGCTCCAACTATCCAAGATCGTTGTTGAGGAAGGAGCTAGCGTGGAGTTACACGGCAAGGATTACGTGCCAGCTAACTACGAGCTGAACCTAGAGATCGTCTATAAGTCAATTAAAGCCTTTCTAGGCGAAGAGCCTTCAGCTCCGTGGAGTGGAGTTGAGCCAGTGAAACTAGAGCCCCCAATACCTCCAAGGCCTCCAACGCTTTGCCCAGGCTGTCCACATAGAAACACATTTTATGTAG
>CALKYD010000113.1 GCA_938003605.1 uncultured Sulfolobales archaeon
CGAGCCTCGTGGATACAGTGATATTCATTGACAAGGGGGCTGTAGGGAAAGTTTATGAAGTGAGGATCACCGTTAAACTACCGACAGGCCTTAAGGAGGCTGAGCTGGCTAGGCCTGTAGTTGAAGTAAGGGACTTCATCACTGGTGAACTTGAGTATGAAATGTATACGTTTGGAGAACAAACAATAGTTATTCCAGTTAAGAAGATCCCCCTGCATGCTTCATCAATTTTAGATAGAGTTGTTAAGTACGTTCAAAAGATTCTTCCTGAAGCAGAAGTATACGTTGAAGATTCAACTGTAGTAGTTGTCTTACCTAAGGATATGTCAAGATCTGTGGCTAAGAAGCTGCGCAGAGTAAGGACCCTTGAAGCAAAGTATAACGTGCCAATAAAGCTTAGGGTGAAGTAGTGATTCATGCTGCCGCTTACTCCAAAGCACTTTAAAGAACTTAGACTCATAGCCGTGAACTCCCCCTGATTAACTGAAGAGAAGTATTTCAGCTCCAGCTAACTTTAATGACAAAGACTTCTATGCAGCTACTAAACTGCGAGTGAAGAACTTAGATGGAGGTGTTACAGTAGTATGCGTAAAAACGATGAGTTGAGAAGTCATGTAATAACTCGTTTAATAAGGCTTAGGCATCAGGAGGTTCTGGCTCTTCACGCACTCCGCGCTGTCGCCACTCATCATCTACTCTCTTCTGCTAGCTACGAATTTAATAAGTGTTTGCAGTAACTTACTACCATTAAATAAAGTATGGTGGGTGCAGTGAATTGGCTAGGGTAGCAGTAATTGACAGGGATTACTGTAAGCCGAGTAAGTGTAGCTTAGAGTGCATAAGGTTTTGCCCAGTGAATAAGCGTAGGGGGCCTGTTAAAGCAATTGAGCTATCTGAAGACAGCAAGTTTGCAGTAATTCATGAAGATGTATGCATAGGTTGTGGAATATGCGTGAGGAAGTGTCCTTACTCAGCAATATCCATAGTTAACCTACCTGAAGAGCTTGAGAGGAGCTCTGTACATCGCTACGGAGAGAACATGTTTAAGCTATACAACCTACCAATCATTAGAAGAGGGAAGGTTTTAGGAATCATTGGCAGAAATGGAAGCGGTAAAACTACGTCAATAAAGATCTTGAGCGGGCAACTGAAGCCCAATCTCGGGAGATACCGCGAGCCACCTGACTGGAGTGAAGTAATAAGAGCGTTCCGCGGCACAGAGTTGCAGAACTACTTAAAGGACTTAAGTGAGGGGAGGATTAAGGCTGTTGTCAAACCTCAATACATTGAGGCTGCTAGAAGGCTTCTTAAGGGGAGAGTAAAGGAGCTGCTTGCCAGAGCTGATGAAAGAGGTATTTCAAGGGACTTAGTGACTGCTATGAGTCTGAGCAGCATTGTTGATAGGAGGATTGATGAACTCAGTGGAGGGGAGTTGCAGAAAGTACTGATTTCCGCAGTAGTAATGAAGGATGCTGACGCATACTTCTTTGATGAACCCTGCAGTTACTTAGACATAAGGGAGAGGTTAAGGGTCTCTAAAGTCATAAGGGAGTTCATAGACCTTAGTAAAAGCTATGTAGTAGTAGTTGAACACGACTTAACCGTCCTTGACTACATCTCAGATAACGTCGTCGTAATATTCGGTGAGCCCGGAGTATATGGAGTGGTCTCTAACCCATATGGAGTTAGAGCAGGGATAAACCACTATTTGCAGGGATACCTCCCATCAGAAAACATGAGGATTAGGGGAGAGGCCATAGTGTTCAGGCCGCCAGCAAGCATGGATCAGCAGGTGAAAAGAGATCTTGTTTACCCAATAGTCAAGTGGTCTAGAATGATTAAGCAATATGGATCGAGCTTTAGCTTGAAAGTTGATGAAGGGGAGGCCATGCCTGGTGAAGTGATAGGGGTAATAGGCCCAAATGGAATAGGTAAGACAACCTTCATTAAAATGCTTGGAGGAGAGGTTGAACCCAGTGAGGGTGGAGTAGTAATATCAGTTGAATCCACTAGCATTAAGCCCCAGGAGCTTTCACCAAGTTTGTTCAGTGAAGAAACAGTAGTGGGTAACATTAAGGAGGCTAATCCGAGCGCTATTGAGCCATCATCATGGCTCTACGTAGAGCTCGTATCAAAGCTTGGGTTAAGGAAGTTGTTTGACAGGAGAGTTGATGAACTTAGTGGAGGGGAGCTACAGAAGTTAGCTATAGCTGTATCGCTAGCTAAGGAAGCTAAGCTATACTTGCTCGATGAGCCTTCAGCATACTTAGACGTTGAAGAGAGAGTAAACGTCTCTAGAGTCATTAGGAGAGTAGTTGAAGATAGAGGTGCTGTCGCATTCGTCGTAGAGCACGATCTAATGCTTCAAGCATTTGCAGCTGATAAAGTCATGGTCTTCTACGGCGAGCCTGGAGTAAGAGGTTATGCATCTAGACCAGCATCTATAAGCAGTGGGTTGAATAAGCTGCTTAGCGAACTAGAGGTGACGGTAAGAAGAGATCCCGTTACTGGGAGGCCTAGAGTCAATAAGCCCGGCTCGTACTTAGATAGACTTCAGAAAGCGCGTGGAGAATACTTTATTCCAGAAGCCACTGGAGTAAATGAGGAGTAGGTTGCAGTACATAGGAACGTAACGTATATTAGTAAGCGAGGAACTCCTGTAGGTAAGAAAATGAGGTGCATTAAATGGGTCAGAAAACCACTTTATCAGTAATAAAGGCTGACGTAGGATCTATTGCTGGACACCACATGCCTCATCCAGATCAATTAGCTGTATGCACAAAAGTATTAGCTGAAGCTAAGAGGAGGGGCGTGATAATAGACTTCTACGTCACATACGTGGGTGACGACATACAGCTATTAATGACTCACACTAAGGGCGTTGATAGCCCCGAGATACATGGACTTGCGTGGGAGGCCTTTAAGGAAGCCGCTAAGGTAGCTAGAGAACTAGGCCTTTATGCAGCTGGCCAGGACCTGCTTTCAGAAGCATTCTCGGGGAACCTAAGGGGGATGGGGCCAGGTATTGCTGAAATAGAGTTTGAGGAGAGGCCTAGCGAGCCAATAATAACTTTTCACGCTGATAAAACAGAGCCCGGGGCATTCAACTTACCGTTATTTAGAGTGTTTGCCGATCCATTCAATACAGCTGGCCTAGTGATCGATCCTAAGATGCACGAGGGATTCATCTTTGAAGTATTCGACGTCTATGAAGGAAGGTCCGTTAAACTAGGTGCTCCCGATGAAATGTATGATATTCTCGCCCTCATAGGAACACAGGGCCGTTACATTATTAGGAGAGTATTTAGGAAGGCCGACGGCCTCATAGCTGCTGCAGTGAGCACTGAGAGACTGAACCTCATTGCTGGAAGATACGTCGGTAAAGACGATCCTGTAGCCATTGTGAGGGCCCAACATGGATTACCAGCCGTTGGAGAAGTCTTAGAAGCATTTGCCTTCCCACACTTAGTTGCTGGATGGATGAGGGGAAGCCACTTCGGGCCGCTAATGCCTGTTCCACAAAGGTATGCTAGAGTAACGAGGTTCGATGGCCCTCCAAGAATCATTGCTCTTGGATGGCAGATCAAGGAGGGAAGGCTTGTTGGACCAGCTGATCTATTTGACGACGTTGCATTTGATGAAACTAGGAGGATTGCTCAGACGATCGCTGAATACATGAGGAGGCATG
>CALKYD010000114.1 GCA_938003605.1 uncultured Sulfolobales archaeon
CAGCCTCAAGATAGTATTCGCCAGTCTGCTTATCCCTCAGTACAGCAGCCGTTAATCCAGCTGCAGTCGATCCCTTGCCGCTTGTAAATACAGCTCTTGGAGCAAGCATAGCTACGTACTGGAGGAGCATTGACTTCCCTATGCCTGGGTCTCCGACCAGTAGGACGTGTATATCGCCTCTAATCCTTGTACCATCCCTCTGAATCTTTGGAATACCGCCGAACAAAGCTAGGGCCAGGGCTTTCTTAACGTCGTAGTGCCCGTGGATTGTTGGAGCTATGCTTAGAGCTATCCTCTCATGGATCCATGGATCCTTGGCTAACCCCCTAATCTTCTCTTCATCCTCCCTAGATATCTCTATTTCTTCAAGAACCCTCTGCTGTACATCAATGTAGTTAGCGTCTACGTACATGTTGAACACGCTTGATCCAACACCTTTTGGAGCAGTTGAACTAGGCATAACTCTAAGTACTCCAACTACGGTCGCTCTATCCCCAGGCCTAGCTCTATCAACGAGGTCTCCAGTCAATATTACTTCAATGCTCCTAGGCATCTGCCCAGGAGGTATTTCCTCAGGCTTCTCCTGAATAGCTATCTTCTGCCAATCCATGTACCTAGACTTACTTACGTCTAGTTGTAGGCGCCCACTCCTACCGCACTGGGGGCAGGCTATTGGCCTCTCAAGCCTCTCCCCAACTTCCCCTATCTCAGGGTAGTAGAATCCATGCCTGTCCTCAGAATCTACGTGGATGAAGAATGCCTTCACAAGCTTTGCTTCAACTTTAGTGAGCCTAACGACTATCCCCTCTATAGCTATTAATTTCCCTATGTACTCACTGCTAAGATCCCTTATCTTAAGTATTCTCGGAATATTCCTGAACCTAGGGTAGAACTTCTCGATTAACTTAGGTAAGTCTGGGAAGCTTGCCTCAAGGAGCTCCTTAACGACCTTGCTGGCTGCTTCAATAGCTATGTCAGGGTATTCAACGACCATTCTAGCGAGGTCTTGGTCATAGTTTAGCAAGTCCTCGAAGTCTATTGTAAGGCTTCTAAGGCCTATTGTACCCATTTGCTCAAGTAAATCCCTGTAGACGTATCTCCCGCTAGAGCTATCCCTATAGTTCTGCAGGAACTCCTTAAACCTTAGTGAAGCGTCTTCAAGCCTTACTTGCTGTTTTTCACGCACTAAATCACTTAGCTCCACTGCTTACACCACCCATATACATAGCTCAGACCCTATTGAATGCTTAGCGCCTGCCTCCAAGCTTCAACCACTTCCTTTAAAATGCTGTAAACAGCTTTCTCCTCTTCACTCAGCTTAGCAAGTATCTCTTGTGGAGGAGTTATTGGAATTAATTGGAGTATTTTCTTAAGCCTTATTGAGAAAAGCCTTGAGAAGCCATCAATAGTCTTATCGAGCTCCCTAATTCTGCCCGTATCCATAGATCTCGTTATTTCCCTCTTTAACTGCTCGATCTCGTGCTTAGCCATGCTGTATATGTATGGACTTACCTTCTGGAAGTCGAGCTTTCTACGCTCTCCCTCCTCCAGGAAGACGAGCCTGGCGAGCTTTGAGACATCGATAATGCCCTCCTTTAACTTAACTACTCCTTTCTCAGCCAGCTTTCTCGCAGCCCAGAGAGGCATTGCTTGCTCAATTCCTCTAACAAGGCTTATCGCTTTGTCTCCAACGTATATAGAGCCCGAGTCCTTTAATACAATTACGCTTACCGTCTGCTCCTCTGCTTCCCTTAAGAGCTCAGCTAAGGCTAAGTCAATGAAGTACTTTATGCAGCTACTTCCCTCAGGCACTAGGCAGCACCGGGAGAACCCCTATTCCTAAAGCTCTCCCCATTAATTAGTTTTTAAACTCAAGGCTCTCAGCAGGCCTCACGCAGTAGAGCTATAGCGTTAACTAACCTCCCCCCTCCTTCAATATAATTGTCCAGCTGCTTTATAAGCACGGCATGTGAGTAGCAAGTGGTAGGTTGGAGTATATGTCTGCTTGGGATGTAATAAGGGAGGAGTTAGAGAAGAAGAGCGTATTTAGAGGAAAGGAGAGCCTGGCCCCCGAGTTCCTCCCAGAGAAGCTCCCCCATAGGGAAGAGCAGTTGCGTGAACTAGTAGCAATGTTCAAGCACTTAGCCATAAGTCCAGGCAGCTTCAGCCAGAAAGCCCTATTGATTGGAGGCGTTGGAACAGGGAAGACTGCTACAGCAAGGATTTTCGGGAGGGACTTCACTAGAGCTCTCTTAAAGCAAGGCATTTCAGTTAAGTACGTCCACATAAATTGCCACAGGAATAGACAACTGTACAATATAGTGCTCGACATAGCTAGGCAGATAAACGTGCCTCTACCGAACAGAGGCTTATCAGCTTGGGAGATGTACTTAACTATATTGAATCACTTAGATGAGGAGGATGGTTACGCCATAGTGGCATTAGATGAATTCGACTACTTCGCTAGAATATCTGGCAGGGATGCCGTATACTTCCTAGTCAGGACATACGACGAGTACGCTGACATGATTAAGAGAATGAACTTCGTGTTCATAACTAGGGATCCATCGAATCTATCACTCTTAGATAGTGCTACTGAGAGCTATTTGCTTAGACATGTAGTTAAGCTAAATCCATATACTTCCAGAGAGCTCCTCGACATACTGAAGTATAGAGCTGGACAAGCATTCTACGAGGGAACAGTAGATGAAGATGCATTAAAGTACGTTGCTGAGCTAGAGGGGTATGACAGAGGTGGTAGAGGCAACGCTAGGTTTGCCCTAGAGCTACTGATGCTTGCCGGGGAAATAGCTGATAAAGAGGGGTGCCTCAAAGTCTCCGTAGAACACGTTAGGAGGGCTGTTACAGCCCTCAGCCCAGACATAATAAACGTATCTGACGCCATATACTACTTACCTCTACACGAGCTACTCCTACTGTGGGCTATAATCAGGTTGTTGAGGAGAACGGGAATGTCATACGTATCAATGGGGGATGCTGAGTCTGAGTACGTAACTCTATGTGAAAGCATTGGAGAACAGCCTAGGAGGCACACTCAAGTATATGAATATGCAATGAATCTGAAGAGAGCATCAATAATTGACGCTAAGCCCAGCGGGAAGGGTAGGAGGGGGAGGACCACAATGCTTAGCGTAAAGTACGGGCCTCTAGACGCACTTGAAAAACTCGTAGAGGACCTAGTGGCAAAGAAGCGTGGAGAGCCGGGTTGAGCGAGCTGAATGAAGCGTGTAGAGTAATACTTGAGACCCTGTCTAAGCACGGCGAGCTAAATGTAACAAGCATAGTGAAGCTAACTGGGCTCAGCTTTAGGACAGTCAATAGTAAGTTGAGAGAACTTGAGGTAAGGGGCTTAGTAACTGAGAGAAGGTACGGTAGGCTAAGGCTAGTGAGAATTAAGGGAAGTGCGTAAGGGGACGGCGGCTTAGCGCTCGACAGGCCCGCATACTGTACCGGGCTATACTACGGCGGCTCACTGTACTTACACGAAAACTTCTCCTAATAAACTTCTCCACGGCTACTCATTCTTAAGGCTTTGCAGGACGTTGAAGAGCCCTCTGCGCATCCTAATAGATCTTGGGGCTAACAGCGTTGCAAAGCCCCTCATTACTGGTGCATCCCTAACTATACTTCCGTAACCTAAGGCAATCCATTAAATGACTATGATCAGCGGTATAGCTATGTAGTATGCTAGGAGTAGTAGAATTGTTAGTGGAATAGCTCTCTGCATAAATTCATCAACTTTGCCCACAAAGCTGCAGAAAAGCTCTAGTTCATCTTCAACAATGCTTAGCTTGAAGCAGACTTTGCTGCATCCACTCATGGCTCTGGAAGCAAGCTCCTTTACAACGTTCTCTAACTCAGCTGTAAGAACTACTGGCGTATAGGCGTTGCCTGGAATAATTCCTGTAGCCACGTGATCATCATTAGTCATCACTATAACATAGTTATAGCCACTAGCCCTAATGACTTCCTCAAGGGATTCCCGAACTCCTTCAGCCATGTTGTTCCCAGGCACGTAGAGTATTCCCAGGGGTTCTCCACTAATGATCATTGAGACGAAGACCACGTCTCCGAGGACTCCCGGAGTATTCTCCACTTTAGAGTAGGCTACAGATACGCACGCCTCCTTAAAGAACTCCTTAACTGAAGCCAGTCTTTCAACAATTGACTCTGCAAGTCCCTTGATGCCGTAGAGCTCTAAGTCCTTTGAAAGCACTTCGTTATGTGAATCAACAAGTATTACCTCTTGACAGCCCCTCCTGCTAGTTAACTCGTTTACATACAGCTGTAGTTCATAGGGCAGGTCATCTATGCCCCCCTTCCTGCTTATAAAGGCTATGGCTATCTTATTAAATGGTATGACTGTGGCGCTCCAATCCCTCAGCGAGAGCGTGAAAGGCCTCCCAATCAATAGTTCCCCACCGTCCTTTACGCTCTCCAGAATTTCCTCAGCATACTTGAGGGAATAGTCTTTAGACACTATGTTTCTCTCATGGCTTCCCATTCCATGTAGGACTAGGGCCTTTAAACCCCTTTCACAGGCCTTCTCCCAGACTACTTGAGGGAAGTCACTGCTGCCTATGTCTCTAAATGGGCCGAAGTGTATATCTGGGTAGATCATTAGTAGCTGTCCTCCGCTAACCACGCATGCCTTAACTCTACTTCTACAGCTCTTCCTTCTAAAGACTCCCTCTATGCTTCTATCTTGCATAACCCACGTCCTCAGATAGCTCGACCCTAGTTCTATTGCGCTAACGCCATCAACTCTCTGTAGAGCTATTAAAGCCATTATCGCTGCCCCAACGATGTATGGGATTAGCGCTTTACTGAAGGCTTCAACAACTCCTCCAAGAGCTATAGCTATTAATGCGGGCACTGCGAGTAAAGCCATTGATGTAGTTATTGAGCGCTTGTTGAGCCCCATAAATCCCACTATGATTGGAATGGGGGATAGAGATGCCAGCGCTGTAAGCTCTATTAATGATGCTTCTCTGGAGAACAACTTGTTGGCTAGTACGTAGAGCAATACATAAGTACTTGAAAACGCAGCTAAGCCGAGGAGCCTTGAAGCCTTGGATAAAGCATTGCTGGTCCTACGCAATACAGTACATTCCACTAAGTAAGTCACGCTAAGCACTATGAGCGCGTTTAAACGATGCGCAGGGCTTAATGAGAGGAATATAGTTAAGTAGAGCAATACATTAAGGACTATTAAGAGCTTTAACGACGGCAGATGGAAAAGCAACCTATAGTACTTTAATGCAGGTTTCCTAAGCTCGTTCATAGCCTGCCTTAAGCCTCTTCGCCCTCACGCACGCCTTAGGAGAACTAACTCCCCAGCTATTAAGTTATTAAAACGATCCTCCTTCATTGAGGCTTGAGGAAGCGCCTCCACGAAGTATGTAGAGGCAAGGAAGTCCAATGAGGCATCGAGGGTTTCCGGAAATGGCTTCCTTAAGGAAGCAGTGGGGCCGCGGGGATTTGAACCCCGGGCCACGGGCGCTCTAGGCTACTTTGGGGAACAGCTCCCCAGGCCCGCATCCTACCAAGCTAGACGACGGCCCCCTAAAGGGGATTAACTTACCTCAGGCTTAAATTTTTCCTATAAAATGGCGCTCTAACTCTAGAGGTGAGCGCTCTGTCATGCGAAGCCCTCATCGAACTCCTCGAGAAGTATTACGGCAGAGTTCTATGTGAGAATCAGGGGAGGCAGCTATTAATAGTGATCCTTAGTGAAGTACCACTTATGCTATGCATATCCAGTAAAGTAGGCCGCCTATACGCAAAGCTGTTAAAGCTTGAGAGCGCGAGCACTATGAATTGCGCAGAGGCAGTAGTTGAAGCCAGGGGGCTGTATTTATTCGCTAAAAATCCCTCTGAGTTAGCGATGAAAGTTGGGGAGAAAGCCGAGAGGCTTTGTTAATGCCCATTAATTAGCCTTATAAGGCGTTGACTTGCATGGAGTAAGAGAGGTGTTAGTCTAAATGGCTCAGTACAGCCTTCTATTAGTCGACATGGATGGAGTTATTTGGAGAGGGGGGGTTTACGTAGCTAATAACGTCAAGGCTTTAAGAGCTCTCCAGGGGAAGTACAAGATCGTGTTTATGACTAACAATTCTTCGCTCACTAGAGTGGAGTGCCTGGATAGAATTAGGGCTGTTGGCATAAGTAGTGAGGTAAGCGACGTCTACACTAGCTCTGTGCTAGCAGCAATTTACATAGAGAGGCATGGGGTAGGGAGGACATTCGTCGTGGGTGAAGCGGGGATATATGAGGAGCTCGTAGCCCGTGGAATACCCATAGTCTCTGAAGGACCTGAAGTAGACTACGTTGTTGTAGGCATAGACAAGTACTTAACTTATCATAAGCTTTCTAAAGCAGCAAACTATATAATGAATGGAGCTATGTTCATAGCTACAAATGAGGATCCAACGTATCCAGTTGGAGATCGCTTAGAGCCTGGTGCTGGAGCAATAGTTAACTTCATTAAGGCAGTCGTGGGCAGGGGACCAGACTTCGTGGCAGGCAAACCCAATACATGGATTTTAGACATAGTTTTAGACAAGTATAGGCTGAGGAAGGAGGAGGTATTAGTGATTGGAGATAGCCTATATACGGATGTGCCTATGGGCCATAAGTACGGCGTAGACACTCTGTTAGTGCTTACTGGAGTCACTAGTGAACGTGAGTTAGTTAGTTCAAAAACTAGGCCTACGTACATAGTTAAAGATCTGTTGGAGGCCCTGGAGCTAAAGATCGTTTAGCTGATGTCGGGGGAGTTATTCAACTACAAATAAATACTCGTTTAATCCTAGACCATAGTTAGGGAATTGCGTTGAGTTCAATCAACCAGTCTTTACCCAGCAAGTACACTGACTTAAAGGTTAGAGTTGAAGTAAGGGACAATAAAGTGATGGTTAGCGGGAGACTGTATATAGCGAACCACGTTTATTTAACTGGCTTCCACAGTGCGAGCATACACATAGCCGGCGTTAAGCAAGTAGTTGAAGTAAACTGCATAGGGCTACCTAATGTAGTGGAGGAGGGAGGTCTTCTGAAAATAGCTTCAAATAAAGGTCCTAAGGAAGTTAAGAAACCTAGAGTCATTGAAGCCAGGGAGAACTCTGTTAAGGAGGTATTAGTTGAAAACGCTGACTTAAGATTTGAAGTCAGCGAGGACGGGGTAATCAATGTAAACGTAGTAAATGTAGGTGAATATGAAGTCAGCGAACTACACGTAATCATAGAGGAAGGCGAGGAAAGCATTTTAAACATACTGCTGACTCCATTTACGTCCGCATGGATTTATTGCCCAAGCACTAGGGCGTTAACCATAGAGAAAACAGGCCCTGCGCTTAAAGTCATGGTGAGTAAGGGCTCTCCTAAAGACTCCGCATAATTAGTAAGTCCGCGCATTTAAAGCGCACTTTCAGTTATGTTTTAGAAGAGCGCTCCTCAACAATGTCGATAACAGTTCTTCAACCCCCTCTCTGAACGATGGGGAGGGGATTTTTAGTTATAAAACGTTAATTGAGCATTCACTAGCCGTATAAGAAGTCAAACAGCCAGCCTGCATGACGCCGCAGCAACTAACCTGCTGGAAGAAGTGATGGGACGAATGCTTTGGAGGAATGAAAAAGCCCTCCAGGCCTGTGAAAGGTCAAGATATGGTTCTGCAGAGAAGGGTGGAGAGCAGTCCTCCTAGCACAGCCCTTGACATACCCGAGAGGTCTTTACTGAAAGAAGTTGCTGCACAAAAATTCATTTCCACCGTTAAGCCAGCCATATGAGGAATACGCTAGAACAGTGCTTCAGCATTAAATGTATTGAGATCCCGATCTCCACGCCTCGACAGCTAGCCTGCCGTAATACCAGCCATCATGAACTTGTAAGGATGGAGGTAGTGGAGCTAGCTCTCCTCAATATTTTCCAGGCGCTTTTACTTAGGCCTTAAGCTCAGGTAATCAACTTATATTTAGGGATTTAATTACATTAATGCTGCTTGAGAAGGTGGGATTAATGCATTCAAGCGAGCTAAGTCAATGCATTGAGTTTTACGTAGCTGAGTCCTCTAAGTATCGCTTATTTCCCCATATCTCTGGGGATGAAAAGCACTCTAAGTTAGATAGCATTGCTGAAGTCATTAGTGAAAACACGCCTGTAGTAAGGTGGGAGCGTGAGGTAAGAGTTGCTGGTAGAGTAATGGCTCTAAGAATACATGGAGCATTAGCGTTCGTGGACTTAGTTAACGAAGGCTACAGAATCCAGTTGTACTTAACTAAAGACACACTTAAGGAGGACTACGATTGGTTCACTGATAACGTAAGGCGTGGAGACATACTGTGGGCTAAAGGCAAGTTATTTAGGACTAGGAGAGGTGAGCTATCAGTAAACGTATCTCAATACAGTCTTTTAGCAAAGAGCCTT
>CALKYD010000115.1 GCA_938003605.1 uncultured Sulfolobales archaeon
AGACAGGTTCTTCTCATACTTGGAGAGGAGTGGGGCGAAAGTAATAGAGGCCATGGATGAAAGGGTTGCCGTAGACAGAGACTTGTGGAATTCATTTAGGGAGAAACTATTCGAAGAAATTGCTACAAGCAGTGAAGAGGAAGTAGAGCGCCAGTTAAGCAAAGTTGAAGTCAAGTTATTTAAGAAGCTTAGGGAAAGCGGACTAATATACTATGACTCAGTTGAGAAAAAGTGGAAGCCCGTAGCTAAGTCGCTATCCCAGTAACGCTACTAATCGGTGGACAAGCAATGAGTGGGGATAGCTTAGAGGGCCTCATAGATATAAAGTGGAATGGAGCCATATTGATGGGCAAGTCGTTTACAGTTGATGGCCACTGGAGTAGGCCTGTGAGAGTCGTAACTCACGCCCACCTAGATCACGTCATTGGGTTAAGGGATAGCTTGAAGAGTAGCGGAGCAATAGTATTTACTCCTGCAACGTACGAGCTAATAATGGAGATCTACGAATTGAATGGAACTCTAAAGGCATTGCTTTCAAAGAAGGCAATAGCCTTAAGCTACGGTAAGTGCCTTGAGGTAAATGGGGAAGTCCTAAGGCTTCTTAAAGCTAATCACATCGTCGGAGCATCACAAGTGCTTGTGGAATCCAATGGATTAAGAATAGGGTATACAGGGGACTTCAAGCTGCATGGAACTGAAGTAATGAAGGACCTTGACGTGTTAATCATTGAGGCTACCTACGGTTCAAGAAGCTTCAAAAGGCCATTTAAGGACTCCATCAATGAGTTCTTCGTGGACTTAGTGAAGGATGGATTAGCTCTAGGAGCCCCTATCTACGTATATGGCTACTACGGCAAGCTTCAGGAAGCTATGTACATTTTGAGGAGCAGTGGAGTAACTGCTCCATTCATAATGCCTAGGAGGCTCTATAGAGTGACGAGTGTAGCTGAGAAATACTGCGGCCCAATAGGCAACTACTACGATGAGGCTTCAACTGAGTTAAGGAAGTTGCTGAGGAATTATGGGGGCTGTATAGTGTTCTACCACATGAATAAAGCCGGTAGGAGAATATCCCCTGAAGGACTTCACATAATACTGACTGGCTGGGAGTTCCACGAGCCGATCAGGAGGAGAGGCCACAATACTTGGGTTGTTGCACTAAGCGATCACGCTGACTACGAGGAACTCCTCGAGTACGTAAAGAGATCGAGTCCCGGGCTAGTCGTAGTCGACGCCTATAGGAGTGATTATGCTGAGGAATTCGCGAGAGATGTTGAGGAACACGTAGGTATAAAGAGCATCATAATGCCTAGAAGCAACGCATCTCTAGCTAACTACATCTAGAGATGGGCTTTCACTTCCTCTGCTTTAAGAACCTATCAATAGACGTAGAGATCCTGGTTAATGCCTCGCTCCTAGGCTTCCATCCAATTACTTTAACCCACTTCCCTGGCTCCAGCTCTTTGTAGTGTTCGAAGAAGTGCCTTATTCTCTCCATCAATGCTTCAGGAAGGTCATTAACGTCGTTTAAGCTCTTAAACCTTGGGTCCACCTTATCCCTTGGAACAGCTATTACTTTAGCGTCAACCCCCTCTTCATCCTCCATCTCTAGTAGCCCGATGGGCTTTGCCTCAATTACTACTCCTGGATAGAGGGGCTCCTGAGTAATCACTAGTACGTCTACTGGATCTCCATCCTCCTCGAGAGTGCAGGGTATGAAGCCGTAGTTGAATGGGTAGTGCATTGCAGTGTAGAGCACTCTATCAACGAAGACTAGGCCTGTCTCTTCATCTACTTCATACTTAACTGAGCTTCCTTGAGGTATTTCTATAACTACGTTGACTAATTCAGGAGCCTTACTGCCACTGCATATCCTTAAGTAAGCTCCCATACCTCCTCCACCCTGCAGCTGCACGCGAGCTCGGCTACGCTTACTAGTACTTAACGAGCACTACTTGCGGGACGTCGTCTTGATATACCAGTGTAATCCTGGCTCCTGCATCTATGCCGGCGAGTGGTTCAATTGTTTTTCTCACCGTCTGTAGAGTCGCTATAGCTTTATTGATTCTCGTCAATGCTTCCTCTAGAACGCTTGACTCATATGTTGCGTCAGGGTTTACCACTATCTTGAAGTCCTTCATGTCTAGAACTCTGGATTGAGATGAAGGTATTTCAACCCCGGCCAGAGCTTTAAGCAACTCTCTCAGTTTTTTCTCCTGCTCAGCTCTAGTCCTTACATCCTCAAACCTCTTCAGTAGGAGAGCCAGCTGCTGCTTTAAACTAGAGATCTTTTCATCAATAGCCCTTATGGCTTCACTAAATGAAGCATACTCAGTGATTACTGCAGACATACAGCATCCCCGGGAAATACTAGTGGTGGAAAAATTATAAAAATTGTGCTAATGAGCTTGCTAACGCTATTTGCATTAGGGGAGAACTCATTAACTAAGTTGCATCCATAGCTGCAAGTCATCGAGATCCTTAAAATTTATAAGCTGCACTAATTGTGTTAAGAGCGTTGATTAGTGGAGAGGGGCTTGAAGTGACTACTGGGCTTGTAAGAGGAGTGAGCGCCATGGGCCATCTCGGGTGGGTTACAGTGAAGTGCCGTATTTGCAATAGGAAAATGAACTTATTTAGATCTATTGATACTGGAGAGGCCTACGCATGCACTAAGTGCGGCAACTTCTTCTGCTCAGCTGATGCTAAGAGGCTTAGCTACAAGTGCCCATATGATGGAGGCGAGCTAAGGCCATACTATGCGTAAGCGCAGTCACTGCTCGCGCACGCTTATGGCATTCGCTGGGCATAGAGCCACGCACCCATAGCATTCAACACACCTCCATTCTTCAGCGATAATGCTTTTGCCAACTATGTAGAAGACGTAGGCTGGACAGTACTGTATGCATAGCTCGCATAGATTGCACTTAGATCGATCCACAAGCACTTTTACCAAAAGATCATCCCATGGAGAGCTTCAGTTCCTCCCGTCCAGTCAGCATCTACATGCAACGCCATAGGAATAAATACTTTTAATGACTCAGCTCACTTTAGTCCTAGAGGGCTTGGAGAATGCCTTATGTGAAGGCGGACTTGCATATACATACTACGTACAGTGATGGAGTCTGCAGCCCACTTGAAGTAGTGCATGCAGCAATAGATAGAGGGCTCGGAGTAATTGCTGTAACTGATCACGATACATTCATGGGCGCCGTTAAGGCGAGGGATTACGTTAAGAGGAGCCGCCTAGAGCTACAGGTGCTCCTAGGGAATGAAGTTAGGACAGAGCTGGGAGATATATTGATCTACTGCTTTGAGGAAGTGAATGCATCAAAGAATTTGATGAAGCTAATAGAGGTCTCCTTAGACAATGACTGTCTAGTGGTCCCAGCACATCCATTCGACGTACTTAGGCTCGGGCTCGGCGACGCAATATTCGATTACAGGGGCTGGAGCGCTATAGAGGTGTGGAATGCATCAGCTAACAAGAGGGCTAATAAGAGGGCTATTGAAGCATCTAAAGCGTTAAACCTGCCTGGGATATCCTCAAGCGACGCACACATAGCTGAATACATTGGGATAGCGTACACAGTAGTAGAGCTGGATGAATTGAGTGAGGAAGAAGTCTTTAAGTCAATAAGGAGGGGGAGAGTTAAGCCATACTTCGGCTACCCATCGTTTAACTTAACTCTAAAGAGGATCGTTAAGTCAGTTAAGCACATGGCTTGGAGAGCGCTCAGTACTTAAAAGCACTGCATTAGCCCTCAATAATGCATACTCCGCCGCCCAGCTCTACGCATCCACTAGGTGGCTCTCCAACGTACTTCTCAAACCTCTCTATATTGTGGAGCGCTACGAGTTCATCGATCAGGGGCTCGAAGTCCTTGTTGAATAGAACTAGTCCCCTAAGGCTTTCCGAGAACCTTATGCCTCTACGCTTCTTGTAACTCCATATAGCTGAGTTAACTTCAACTAGTTTATCGGCTAGGGAATCACTCCACTTCAGCCACTCGTCGCAGGCCTCTGGGAACAACTCTCTGTGAACGCTCCTCCCGTAGAGCCTTCTATATATGGAGTCTGTAACGAAGGGCATTATGGGCGCCAGCATCCTCAGCACTGCATCCATTACTGTGTGAAGGACGTACCACGACGCCTCCTGCTCACCCCTAGGGAACCTGCCATCCCTATTGTACGCCCTACTCTTAACTAACTCAACGTAGTTTGAAGCAAAGTAGTTCCATGTGAATTGGTAGATTTCATTAATTGGCGTGTAGACGTCTAACTCACTGTACCACTTATCGACTTCAACGATTAGTTTTCCAAGCTTAGCTAGAGTAGCTTTATCTATGGGCTTCAGTGCGCCGGGCTCTCCAGGCTTGGGGAATGATGATATGAATCTAGCGATATTCCACAGCTTTGTTGCAAACAAGAGCCCAGTCCTAATTGATTGCTCTGAGAACCTGTAGTCGTAGCCTAGCTTAGCTGATGAAGCCGCCCAAAACCTAAATGCGTCAGCCCCATACTTCTCTATGAATGGCTCTGGATCAATTACGTTCCCCTTGCTCTTATGCATAGCCTCGCCCTTCTCGTCGAGCCCCATCCCCGTCAGCCTAACCCATTTAAAGGCAGGCCTCCCCGTCAATTGGTAGACTCTCAGTATAGTGTAGTAGAGCCACGTCCTAACTATGTCTATTCCCTGGGGCCTAATGGTGTTTTGGAATGCTCTTTCAAATAAGTCGTTGTCCCTGAGGAAGCCCGTGACGTATAGCACTGATATGCTGCTGTCAAACCACGTGTCGAAGACCTTTCTCTCGCCTTCGAGCTCGCTCCTAGGGGCTCTGCAAACAGGGCACTCCTCCCAGGGGGGCTCCTCAATCCAAGGCCTATAGTACTTGCCTGGCTCAGGTATGAGGGCTGACTTGCATTTCCTGCACTTCCACATAGGTACTTCAGTTGCGTAAAACCTGTCCTTAGTTATGGGCCAGTCAGTTGATATAGAGTCTATCCATTCAATGAGCCTCCTCTTATGCATTTCAGGCTTAAACGACATTTCCTCAATGAGCTTCTTAAGGTCTTCCTTAAACTCCAGCTGCTTAAGGAACCACTCCCTGGAGTGTATTATTTGAATAGGGGTCTTACATCTCCAGCAGACAGGTACGCTGTGCTTAATGCGCTCTCTCTTGACTAGAAGCCCCTCTCCATCAAGGATCTCGGCGATCCTCCTCCTAGCATCCTCAACTCCTAGGCCAGCTATAGGGCCAGCCTCAACATTCATCCTTCCATCGCTTGCAATGACTATCACTGGCTTGAGGCCTAGCTCCCTGAACAATCTTACATCAACTTGATCTCCATAGCTGCATAACATCATTAAGCCAGTCCCAAAGCCTGGATCAACGTATTCGTGTTCAATTATTGGAACGCTGTGGCCGTATATCGGTACTACAGCGTGTAGGTTTTTCAGCTTCTCATACCTGTCATCCCTTGGGTTGTAGGCTATTGCTCCACATGACTTGAGGAGCTCTGGCCTAGTAGTTGCTATCACTACGTCCTCCTTGGTTTCCTCAACTCTGAACTTAATGTAGTATAGGTACTCGTCCTTCTCAACGTACTCAAGCTCTGCTTCAGCTAGAGTAGTCCTACACCTAGGGCACCAGTTTACGGGCCTCTCAGCCTCGTATATTAAGCCCCTCCTGTAAAGCTCTATGAATGTTGCTTGAGTGATCTTCCTGTATTCAGCGCTGTCAGTGCCGTTCCTCCAGTAGTTGAAGCTGCATCCAAGCCTCCTCCAAACACCCACTATCTCGTCCTCAGCCTTATCTAGGAACTCCCTGCATAGCTCAAGGAACTTCACTCTCCCCCCGGGGGTTGAAGCAAGCTCGTGGGCGTTTAAGCCATAAGTTCTTTCAACTTGTACTTCCACAGGCAATCCATTTCTATCTGCATAGAATGGGGCTAGCACGTTGAACCCCTTCATCCTAAAGTACCTGGCCACCATATCTATTTGAGCGTAGTGAGCTGCTCCACCAACATGCCACTTCCCGCTAGCATATGGGGGAGGAGTGTCTATAGCAATAATTGCCCTGGAGTCGTCTTTATTGAAGCTAAATGAGTAAAGCCCCTCCTCACTCCATAGCTTAATTAACTCAACTTCTAAGTCTGGCCTCCACCTCTTCTCGGCAATTCTTGGCTTAAGCTCGCTCAATGGGTCCACCTTTACGTAACTCAACTTCTAAGGCTATATAAAGTTGCACT
>CALKYD010000116.1 GCA_938003605.1 uncultured Sulfolobales archaeon
CTCACGAAATCTATGGGATCCACGTTAGAATTCATTGATGCTACTTGGACTCCGTATGGAGCATGATCTATTCCAGGTCCATGTTCGTAAGCTAAGTAATCGCATCCAAACTTTAGTCCACGCCTCAATACGTATCCGCGCTCCCTTAGATCCTTGTACACCCTATATAGCTCTGAGAAGCGGGGTACAGTTGTTGAAGCGTATTCCTCAAGCTCTCTCAAGCCTAGTTCCCTAGATCCTTTGTATACTCTTAGCTTATTTATTTCAACTAAGTATAGAGCTTCCACTAGTGAGAGCTCTAAAGGGGCCTTAATGTCCTTCTCCTTCGGCTTAGATACGCCCAGAAAGGAGCCATAGAAGCCGCTCCAATACATTTTATTTGAACACTCGCTGTCCAGTATGACGACTCTATTGTACATTAAGTAGCCGTTGCACGCGGCTTCGCTGCAGTGAGCCAAGAAAGTTCCCCTAAGCTATAACAGCCCTCTGTAGAGCTATGTATAGCAGAGTCTCCCCAAGCTCTTTGATGACATCTGCTGCGTCCTCCATAAAGTCTAGGGACTCCTTTAGCAGCATTAATGCAGGCACGTTCCCCTGAAGCCTCCTGTATATCTTTAATTCAAGGGCTCTATAAATGTCGTCGAGAGCCTCCTCATACTTAAACACTTTATCAACATCCCTCAGCGTTTTCCTTGGATCGCTTCTTAAGCCGTTGAGCGATGTCGCTAGGGAATTGAATTCAGTAACTAGACCTTCAGAGAACTTCACTAGCTCTTGCTGAAGATCCATATCTATGCTGTGGTTGTTTGCTATAGCCATGTAGAGCCTATACGCTGAGCCATCCATTAATTGAGTAAGCCTACTTAAACCTATAGCCATTGTTGCATAGAGATCCTTTGTTTCTGCAGGTATGCTCAGCCTTACAGTATACTCCACTAATAGAAGCTTCATGTGATCTGCTTTCTCCTTCAAGCTCCTTATCTGCTGGTGTAGCGAATAGAGCTTCTGCAGACTCTCATTACTTAGCGCATTTAAGAA
Organism: uncultured Sulfolobales archaeon; assembly: GCA_938003605.1. Next base: position 1,039 of record CALKYD010000116.1, read on the forward strand.
GTTCAAGAGTCCTTTAATTGAGTCTTCAACTATCTTCAACATGTTTGTGAGGGAGTCAAACAGGTTCATTTCAGCAATGGTTTCGCTGTACTCAGCCACTCTACGCACCCAGCTGGACTACGGAGCTAGAGTTAATAAGGATTGACTTTTATATACTTTGTTAGTGAATTCCTTGAAGGCAGTAGTCATAGATCTTCTGGCTAGGGCTAGTAAAGGCAGGTATACGAGCTTCGACGTAGTTGGGGCAGGGCCTAGAGTAGTGGCTGGAGTAGTTGAGTCCCTTGGGGTAGAGGTAGATTTAGTTAGTTATGAGAAGGCTTTGAAAAGCGTTGACTTCGCGGAATACGATCTAGTGATGGCTTCAGCAATGTCTTCAGACCTGGGCTCCCTTCAAAGAATTCTAAGGATGGCTTCCATAAGGAATAGAGACGCAGTTAGGCTTGTCGGCGGGCCCATATCAGCTGAATTCTACGAACTATTGCTTAAGCTGCCTGAAGCAGATCTTGTAGTAGTGGGAGAGGCGGAAACAACTTTAAGCATGCTATTGACTAAGGGGTTGAGCTCCCTTATTCAAAGAGAGTTCCACGAGCTCTACGAAATAGATGGGTTAGCGTATAGGGCTGGGAGTAAAGTGGTTTTCACAGGCTTCCCTGATTATACGTCGGAGGAAGTACTTAGTTCAGTAAAGCCATTTACTAGAGTTAACGACGCTTACGACAATACATGGATCTACAGGTTCTATGTTGAAGTCGTTAGGGGCTGCAGCAACTTCTCGAGACCTATGGTGAGCCTGGACTCCAATAGGGCTTGCTTAAAGTGCTACAGCTGTAGGAGCAATGACCTCTTAAAGAGGCTTGATTGCCCTGCGAAAATAATGCCTGGCTGTGGCTTCTGCAGCGTAGTCGTAGCCCACGGACCCCCGAGATCTAGGGTTCAGAGCTCAGTAGTCAGTGAATTGAGGGAGTTGATAAGGCATGGAGCTAGGAGGATAGTCTTAAGCGCGCCCGACTTCCTTGACTACGGGAGGAACTGGCTAGTTAAGCCCAGGCCCTTGACTAATCCATGCACTCCTAAAGCTAACTTAGAGGCTTTGGAAAGACTTCTTGAAGGGATAAGTGACATAAGTGAAGTGAGCTCAGGGGAAGCAAGGATCTTTGTTGAAAACGTAAAGGCATGCCTTATAGATGAGGAAGTAGCTAAACTACTTGGAGAATACTTAAAGGGGACTCCTGTGAACATAGGTCTTGAGACATGCGTAGATAGATACAACGATGAAGTCCTTGGGAAGCCTATAACTCTAAGGGAAGTCATTAGGGGGGTAAAGCTATTGCGAAAACATGGCATTAGGCCGTACGTGTACTTAATGTACGATCTACCTTACATCAATAGAGAGATCTATTTAAAGACCATTTCAACTATACCTAGGCTATTTAAGGCTGGGGTAGAGAAAGTAACTCTCTACAAGTTCACTCCACTTCCACTAACTCTATTTGAATTACTTAAGCCAAGCACTGGAGAATACGCTGAATTAGTGGAAGAACTCAAGGCATTTGTAAACAGGTTTAATGCATTAGCTAAAAAGACTTACTACTTAGGGAAGCTTGCCAAAGTCTTCACTCTAGTTGTTGAAGGGAGAGCTTATGGATATCCGGTAGACCACGGGCCAGTAGTATTCATCAATGACTCCAGCAAGTTGAGGAGCGGGTGTATTGCTACAGTAAGGATAACTGACGTTAGATCTAGGCATGTAGTTGGAGAACTAATCAAAGTTGAGAAGTGCTATGAGCAATAGGATTCACTGAATCCACTGCCTTAATTGCTTTACTGACGTCATTCATCAAATCCCTTATTATATTTAAATACCTTACGCCCCCGTTAGACTCCAGATCCCTGATCAACTCGCTGAGTATATCACTTATGTATGGCAGGCTCACTAGCCTTACATAGCTTATAAGTGTGCTTACTTGAAATGAAGTTGATGAGTCGAGCTCTGAGCCCACTTCTTGATATATCTCTATAAACTTACTTAGCTCTCTTAAAGCAAGCCTGAGCTCTTCAGCTAGCGCACTTATGCTGTCTGCTGATTTAAGCGCTCTATACTCATTTAAAGCGCTCTTCCCAAGGTCTATTCCATTCTCGAGTCTTTCAATGGACTTCCTTAAGCTAGTCAGAAGGTCGTTGATTGAGCTCAAGAAGCTCACGCCCTCCTCCTAATGGTTGCAATGCTGTTGTTAGCTACGCCATTTAGCTTCAGCTCTTCGGAATTGCAGAACACAGTGTTGTACTGAATGCCGCTAGCTATTAGTGCTTTATACGTAAACTTCTTTCTCCCTCCAACAACTACTTCAACGAAGTCTCCTTCACTAACCCTTATTTCGTTAGCCAACTCTTGCGAGATCTTGGCTACATCCTTCGGCAGCTGGTCATCATAAACTATCCTCACTCTCCTCTCAACAACTTTAGCCTTTGCCTGCTTCAATTCCGATGCGGGGGGCACTATAGTGAGTAGCTTCGCTATATCAAGCTTCTTTTCAGCTTCTCCACTTCTAGAACTACCCGCTTCTTCACCTCCATAGATCATTTCAGACACTCCCGCTATTAATCTTAAACTGCTTTAGGAAAAATAAGTACTTTGCGGACTGTGGGCTGAGCAAGCATAGGTGCAGCCACAAGGGGTGGGGCACTATGGTTCTGCCGTAATGCCCTGGCAGCGGCCTTTTTATGAAGCTCTCGTGAGCCAGCAGCCTGTGGGTAGGCCTTGGGGTAGGGTCCGAGTAGTTGAGCGTGGGCGACAACTCATTGAATGCTTGCACTGATCAATTTATTCAGCGTTGTCATTAATTCATCTATGCTTACTCTAATTTGTCTTCTAGTGTCGCGGAATCTTATAGTGATAGTTCTATCGGTTATTGACTGATAGTCTACAGTAATGGCGTATGGAATTCCGTATTCATCTGATTTCACGTATCTCTTACCTATGCTCCCCTCCTCATCGTAGTACGTTGGTATTGAGGAATCGAGCAGGGTTCTATAGATCTTTATTGCCAGCTCCTTGATCTTCTGATGCGCCTCCTTCCTCCCTGCGACTAGTGGGAAGACTGCTACTCTATATGGAGCTAGCTCTGCTTGGAACTTCATTACTACTCTGCCATCGCTTGCCTTACTAAAAGCATACTCTAAGACTACGTATGCTAATCTCTCTAAGCCGAAGGAGGGCTCTACTACGTGCGGCACTATCTTCTCTCCATAGGTTAAGGCCTTCTCCTCCTTAACTATGAAGTAGTCTTTGCTGAGCTTA
>CALKYD010000117.1 GCA_938003605.1 uncultured Sulfolobales archaeon
GTTGACGTAAAGATCTATTGGTTAAGCAGGGAGGAAGCATTAAGAATACCTGGAGTAGTCAAGCTTGCTTCTAAAATGCCTCCAAGCGCACCTACATTAAGGATAGTTGAAATACCTGGAGTAGACGTACAAGCGGATGGAGGTCCACACGTTAGGAATACTCGAGAGATAGGGGAAATAGTCTTCATTAAGGCCGAACATAAGGGGAGGAGGAGGAAGAGGCTGTATTACTCGGTAAAGCCTTAGGGTAAGCAGCCGATCTACGTGCTTGCCTCAAGAAGGCTTCCTTAACTCATTGACTTTCATAGCTAAGCTAACTAGAGTTAAGTGTTTTGAATTCTTTTTCCTAACTACAACTACCCTATTGTACTTGTATGTATCCCTAGGATATTTTCTTTCCTCAACTATTGGTTCAAGCCCTAGGAGCTCTGCTGCACGGACAATTTCGTCAATTGTTGGGTTTGAAACAGCATGTGTGAGGGAGAGCCTTCTCCCCTTCTTTCTAGGCAGAGCTTTATCTATGTATGCTGGGTAAACTACTATTCTTTCACCCATATAATCGCGGCTCAAAAGCTAAGCACCGCTCTTTCCTTCAATGAGGACTGCGTTTATTACTCCGTCTTGCCCAGGCCTAGAGGTGACTTTTGCTAATCCAAGCTCAGTCTTAATTACTGCACCCTTAGTTATTATACCTCTCTTGGAGTACTCGGCGTTGGCTGGTGTACTGTGTACTTCAAGTATCCTTACTTTTACACACTTCTTCTCACTAGGTATGAATACGTTGGCTGAGAATGCTTTAGCTAACCTCACTTTAATATTCCCCCCAGTTACCTTCACCTTCCTCCTCAAGTCGCTTTCAGCTAACTTAGTGAGTGTAGGTGGAGATCCTAGCTCATGCTTCCTCCTACCCCTACTCCTACCCTTAACTCCACCGCTAGGCTTCACTAAGTCATTGCCCTGGTAGTAAGACACTTCGCTCACCCACAAACAGCACTCAAGTCTAAAGATACTCAGCCATTTAAGCTTTACCGCAACTCATCTAGTGCCGCAGTCAGCGGTTTCAGAGCGAACTTGAATAAGTTGGGTTAAAACAGCTATCGACGATGCTTTGACGGTGAAGCGTTTTGGAGGCCTAAATCCCTGGCTCTGAAAGCAGCACTGCTTCCTACGAGACTTAAGAGCTGTTTCCAGCCAGCTGAAGTCTATAAGCCTGTGATAGAAGACGCATAGAGTCTGTGCCCAGTGTGTGGGGTAAAGTTGAGCCTGAATGAGCTTGGTGAAATGAAGAGTGAAAGAGAGATGTAGGGACTTCATTCACACGAAAGCCAAGGATGATTGAAGAAGCCCCCACCTCCAGTATTTAAATACCTTCAAAAGTAAGAAGTAATGGTTGCAGTAGCCAACGGTAGATCGTGATAAGACATGGGTGCCTCAAAGTATTTAGCAAGAGCCTTCAACTTACTGTTAAAGCCTGTTTACAAAGCATACGAGAAGTGGCTTTGGCTACAGATAAGGGGGGGTCCTATGCCAATGCACATAGGCATAATACCGGATGGCAATAGAAGATGGGCTAGGCAAATGGGCTTAAACCCCATTGAAGGCCATGAGCACGGATATGAGAAAGTTAAGGAAGTATTGAAGTGGATATGGAGCTTAGGCACTAAAGTCGTGACGATATACGCTATGTCCACTGAAAACTGCCTCTATAGAGATGAAGATGAGAGAAAGCACTTAATGGACTTAGTAAAGAAGGGGCTAGTAGAGTTAATGAATAGTGAGGAAATACATAAGTACGGAGTTAGGGTAAGAGTTGTTGGAAAACTAGATCTTGTCCCAAACGAAGTAGTTAAAATAGCCAAGGAAGTAGAGGAGAAGACCAAGGATCTCTCCGAGAGAAATCTCTACATAGCGTTATGCTATGGAGGGAGGCAGGAGATACTTGATGGAGTAAGGAAAATAGCCATAGCTGTAAAGAACGGTGAGATAGAGCCTGAACACGTAACTGAGAAATACTTTAGGAAATACCTCTATACAGCAGATATACCCGACCCAGATCTAGTGATTAGAACTTCCGGAGAGGTTAGGATAAGCAACTTCCTGCTATGGCAAATAGCTTACTCAGAACTATACTTCTGCGATGCGTACTGGCCTGACTTTAGGAAAATAGACTTCTGGAGAGCGGTAAGGTCATATCAAGTTAGGGAAAGAAGGTTTGGCAGATGAATAATGCATTTAGTGAGACTGCCTGATCATTCCTCAGACTCGATCAATTCATCAATGCTACCATACAATAGCTGGAGCTCCTCTAGAGTCAGCTTGCGCTCACCCCTCTTCAATTTCTCCTCAACAATCATCTTCTTGCGCTCCACTATTGATTTAACCATGCTCCTATCGATCTCCTTAACGACTTCATTGTATTGGTTCCTTAAGTTAGTTAAGTGAGAAGTCTTTTCTTCAATACTCTTTCCAAGGGAGTCCACTGTTGATTGAAGTTCGTTGATTCTTTGAGAGATGTTCCTAATAGCATTAGTTAGCTCACCGATCCTTGACTTTATGGAGGTGCACTTATCGTTTATTGAAGAGATTTCACTGCTCACGCCACTTATTTCACGTTGCAGTTCAGCTATTGCAAGCTTTATTCCCAGAATACTGGCCTTCAGCTCAGTTAGCTTGTTCCTCTCATCCCTAGCCTTAATTGCTTTCTCAAGGAGTTGCTCAAGCCTAGCTATTTCCTTAAGTATTCTTGACTCTTCTTCAATAGGCAGTGGTTTAGTCTGCTGTATCCACTCCAGTCTCTCAAGCTCCCTTCTAATGGAAGCTATTGACATTCTTTGATCCGCTAATTCCTCCACAACTCTCTTCCTATCCTCAAGGAACGACATCATTTGCTTTAGCTCTGCTACTTTAGCGTTTCTCTCACTTCTCAAGCTCCTTATCCTCTCTACGAGCTTTCTCTTCTTCTCCAAGAGGCTGTAGTGCTTTTCCCTAAGCTCCCTTAGTTCATCTAGGAGCCTGCCCCTCTCCTTCCTAAGAGCCTTTAACTCCTCTATCAATGAGTAGCGCTGGTTCTTCAAATCCCTTATGGAATCTCTTACTGAAGATATTTCAAGCGCTATTTCCTCAAGCTTTCTGCGTAGTTCATCTACATGGTGAGTCAATTCTTATCACACGCTTCTCAACACTACTCTCGCATCTACTACGAGTGCGCTGTTTGCGTAAGACATAACGGGGTTTAAATCCAGTGAATCTATCTCTGGGTTTTCGTCAATTATTTCCGCTACTTTAAGAATTATTCTAACTAGGCTTGACTTATCTACTGGAGGCATCCCCCTATATCCATTAAGTATCCTAGATCCCTTAAGTTCACTGAGCATTTCATAAGCTTCTTCCTCTGATATGGGGGCGACTCTAAAGCTGACATCCCTTAATACTTCGACGAATACTCCTCCTAAGCCGAACATGATTACTGGTCCAAAGGCCCTATCCCTTAATCCACCAATGATTACTTCAACGCCCCCGCTTGGAGCCATTTTCTGAACCAATACACCAACTATTCTAGAGCCAGGCGCTCTCTTGGAAGCATTGCCCACTATTTCATTGAAAGCTGAACGAACGCCGTCGTCGCTGTCAACACCTACTTTTACCCCACCTACGTCGCTCTTATGGCTTATGTCTGGAGACACCACCTTTAATACCACTGGGTAACCTATTTTTCTAGCCAGAACTACTGCTTCATCAACTCCACTAGCTAACTCTGCTTCAGCTACAGGTACTCCATAGCTCTCCAAGAGCTTTATGGATTCATGCTCTAATAGCTTAGACCTCCCTTCCAAAAGAGCTCTTTTAATTAAGGCCCTATGGATCATTGCTTGCGCCCCGCCTACACTTCTTCAAATGCATGGAGTACGTATATAGAGCTCTAAGAGCTCTTGCAGCTCTCTCCGGAGACTCGTATACTGGCATACCTCTATGCTCAAACTCCGCTTTAAATTTCAGGGCTACTTCACTTCCAATATCTATTATGACTACAGGCTTCCCCGCTCTCTCCATAATTGATGAAATGTAATCAGCTATCTTCATAGTCATACCCGGTATATGGGGGAGGGCCCCTATGACTAGTGCGTCTACGTATGGCTTAAATGCGATTATTTCAAGAACATTCCTATACCTCTCGTCATCAGCGTCTCCAGTAAGATCTATGGGGTTATCGAGTATGCAGTGCCTCGGAAGAAATTTCCTAAGTTCCTCCCTGAGGTCCTCTGGAGTTAAGGGGACTTCAAAACCCTCCTTAACTAAAGCGTCGGTGAGCATTACGCCTACTCCACCTGCGTCAGTAACTACGAAAACTCTATTCCCTTTCATTAATGGTTGAGTTAAGAGTACTTTAGCGAAATCAGTTATTTCATCAAAGGTCTCTGCTTCAATTATTCCAACCTGCCTAAACGCAGCTGAGTAAATACTGTAGTCTCCTGCTAAAGCGGCAGTATGGCTTATGACAGCCCTACTTCCACGGGGGGTCTTCCCAGCCTTATAGACTACTATGGGTTTTTTCTTAACTACTTCGCGGGCTACCTCTATAAATGCCCTGCCCCTAGATTCCTTAAATCCCTCAATGTATAGGACTATCACTTTAGTCATGGGGTCGTCTTTAAGGAACTTTATTAAGTCAACGTCATCGACGTCGACTTTATTCCCATAGCTTATCGCTCTAGCTATCCCCAAGTTGTTGTAAGCCATGTAGTCAAGGAGGGCTGATGCAAAAGCCCCACTCTGGCTTATAAAGCTTATGCCTCCTTTAGGAGGCCTCCTCATCTTCTCCTCTGGGAGGAAGAATGTGTCTACTCCACTGTAGTTATCGAATCTCCCTAAGCAGTTTGGTCCAACAACTCTAACCCTATATCTCTCCACGATTTCCCCAACTTCTCTTTCAAGCCTTATGCCTTCATCAGTCCCGGTTTCGCTAAACCCACCACTAATTATGATTGCTGCTTTTACACCTACTTCACCGCACTCCACGAGTACTTGGGGAACTGATGGAGCTGGAATAGCTATTACGGCTAGCTGAGGAGGCTTGGGAAGCTCCTTTACACTCCTATAGCACTTTAACCCAAGGATTTCGCTGTACTTTGGGTTAACTAAGTATATTTCGCCGCGATACCTTTTAATGAAGTTTTCAACAAGTACTCTCCCGATCTTTCCTTCAATAGGTGTAGCTCCAACTATTGCTACACTACTTGGGTTGAACAATGCTTCAAGCCCGTGCAGGCTACTCAAATACGCCACCATGACGGAATTACTGAGTTAGAGTTAAAAACGTGACGGCAGTGAATTAGTTAGCGCTAAGAAGAGGCGTTATCAAGCCATTGAGAGCTAGAGCTCAGGGATTGAACATGCCTTCAGAGACCGTTGAGATCATCGTGAGTTTTAATATTGTAGAGAATCTGCAATTGAATTCACTGTTTTTAACTCATAAAGAGATCGTTAACGAGCTCCTCGACTATGCTTGCAGCAAAGGGATGACGGGCTTTAAGAGGCTTAAATCTAAGGAATATCGTGGTCTAAGAAAACGTTGTCCAAAGCTATCCTCTCACCACACTTAATGGTGTTTCAAATGGCTGCATATACCTTCAAGAGCTTTAGGAAGCAGAAGAGGAGGAGGTTAGCGAGCACTTATAAGCCTACATTCAAGAGGGATGTAATAATGTTAGACGAT
>CALKYD010000118.1 GCA_938003605.1 uncultured Sulfolobales archaeon
GCTTACCATAGATTAAAGCATGTGGAGAAAGTGTTTAGGCTCCATCCACCTAAAGGGGGGTTTAAGGGAAGCGTGAAGAAGCCTTATAATGATGGTGGAGAGCTTGGCTACAGAAATGGGGATATAAACGATTTGTTAAAAAGGATGATCTAGGTGAAATAAATGACTGTCAGAAGGAGGAGTAAGAGCAGAAAGCTTAGGGGAAGAACAAGGACTATGGGTTGGGGCAGAGTAGGCCAGCATAGGAAAAGCGGTTCTAGAGGAGGCTTCGGACTAGTTGGATACCACAAGCACAAGTGGTCGCTAGTCACTAAGCTGAAAGTAAGGTGGTATGGAAAGCGCGGATTTAAGAGCCCGCAAGCTATAGCATTGGAGGTTAATGAAATAAACGTTGGAGAACTAAGTGAAGCAGCAGACGAGTTAGTGAAGAAAGGTTTAGCTCAAGTAGAAGACGACAAAATAGTGATAGATGTAGCTAAGCTAGGCTACAGTAAAGTGCTCGGTAGAGGAAGAGTAGATAAAAAGATTAAGTTAATAACTCCTTCAATAACTGAACTAGCTAAGAGGAAAATAGAGGAAGCCGGAGGAGAAGTTTCTATAAGTAGATCTATCTGCAGCTTCAACTCCTCTACAGCTGTTTCCCCAGCTAGTGAATAGAGGTAGCGTTAGTTTAGTTTATTAAGCATCCAATTGATTAGCTATGTGTGGGGCAGTGGTTGAAGAGGAGTAGAGGCCATGGGCGTACTTGATTTAATGGCGAACATAGCGAATTACCTGCCTACAGCCATTAAACCCGCCAGAAAGCCCAGCCTTTATGAGAGGCTTTTCTGGACAGCCGTCGCGCTAGTGACGTATGTAGTTATGTCAAATACTCCACTTTACGGAATAAGCGTTGCTCAACAAAACATACTTCTCCTTGAAATAGTGTTTGCTTCAAACGCTGGAACACTAATGGAGCTTGGAATAGGCCCTATAGTTACTGCGGGTTTAATAATGCAGATACTTGTTGGAGCAAAACTCATAGATATGGACTTAAGCAACCCCAGCGATAGAAAGAAGTTCACGGCAGCTCAAAAAACATTTGCAGTTCTGCTAGCCGCGTTTCAAGCAGGTATGTATGCAGCTGGATGCAGGTATTGGACTGTTACACCAGGCCAAAACCCCTTCCTTGGCTGTACAGCTTCTCTTACAACTAGGGCTTTAACATCCATTCAATTATTCTTAGCCTCATACATAGTGATACTTCTCGACGAAATGATTCAAAAGGGTTGGGGGATTGGGAGCGGCATAAGTCTCTTCATATTGGCTGGCGTAGCGCAGAGGATCTTCTGGAATACACTTTCCCCAGTAATCGTCTATGGCGAGAAGTTTGGATTAATTCCACACTTAATTGACGTGCTGAGTACTGGGAGGAGCTTAAGTAACGTATTAGTTAGATCTTATGGAGCTGACATACTTGGATTAGCGGCTACAATAGCAGTAGTATTCATAGTTGTGTACCTGCAGAGCATGACTATACAGATACCTGCCTCATCACCAAGGCTGAGGAGCATAAAGACTAAGATACCTCTACAATTCCTTTACGTAACTAACATACCTGTGCTGCTCGTGGGAATACTGTACAGTGACTTAGTCATATTCGCTAACATAGCTAGGATGTTTGGCTCAGGATGGATCGCTGATGTAATGGCTAAGTATGACCCTGACAACAGACTTGTAGGAGGCCTCGCTTACTACCTCTCGCCGCCGAACAGCATTTATGGAGTACTAGCTGATCCATTTAAGGCCTTAGTGTACTCCATAAGCTTCATTGCATTAGCAGTCCTCTTCGGAGTCCTATGGATTGAAGTTGCGGGACTCAATGCAGAAGCGCAGGCTGAGCAATTGATTAAGTCAGGCATAGAGATCCCTGGCTTAAGGAGGAATCCCAAGATACTTAGAGATGTGCTTGAGAAGATCATACCCCCACTGACCATCCTTAGCTCAATAGTAGTTGCATTAATAGCTGTAGCTGCAGACATAGCTGGCGCCTATGGATCAGGAATGGGGCTTCTGCTGGCTGTAGGAATAGTTCAGCAGTACTATTCACTGATTACTTATGAGAGGGCCTTGGAGGCCTACCCATTATTGAAGAAGCTTGTGGGAGAGTAAGGGCAGATGCTTGCCTTAACAATCATATTCATCGGGGCATCGCTATCGCTTCTAGCTACAGCAACTTCAAATGCTTTGTCTAAGAAGAAGTACTTTGTTGAAGCAATAGAGTTTCTCTCAAAAATCCGCAGCAATGAAGTTGGCAGAGATAAGAGGAGTGTTCGAAAGATGAGGAAAGTAAAAGGCTTTATTGAAAGGTATAGGAGAAGGCTGTTCGTGCTCTTCATGATTAACTTCACGGTATTCATGCTATCCTATATGGCAACTATAATAATTACGTACTTCGCTGCCTACTACTTGGCTGGCGGAGATTTCTACGTTACTTCACCAATATACATTCCACTCGTGAGTTACTCTATGAATGGCTCGTATAGAGTTAGCTTAGTGATACTGGCAATGCTTGGGTTTCTGGCGCCTTCATATATGTTCACCAAAGCGTCAAAGCTTTACTCCATGTAAGGCTCGACCCCTGGAATTCAAGAAGTTATAAATCCCTGGGATTGTGGAATCCACCTAAGTGAGGTGAAGTAGTATTGCCGAAGCCCTGGCAGAGGAGTGGCTCTAGGAGGAGAGTGCATAAGAGAATTCCCAGTGGTGTAGCCGTTGTCCACTACGAGTTGAGGAAAGTGAGTGCAGCTAGGTGCTCTATATGTGGCGCTCAATTAGGCGGTGTCCCAAGGCTTAACCCAAGTAGTCTAAGAGGGCTCACTAAGACTGAGAAGAGGCCTGAGAGAATCTATGGAGGGACGCTGTGCCATAGATGCTTAGCCAACATATTGAAGGAAGCTGCGAGAGCCATTAAGTTATAGGGAACGAGCTCTCAGCGTTCTTAATGGAGTTCACGAGGGATTAATTCATTTAAATAAGGCCCTCCACAGTTAGACAATGATGGGTGAGGACTTGGTTGTCATAGCTGTAAGCGGTCCTCCCGGTGGGGGAAAGACTACTGAAGCAGTTAAGCTAGCTGAAAAGCTTAAGTTAAAGTACTATTCAGCTGGCTCCATATTTAGAGCAATAGCTTCTGAAAGAGGGGTGAGTCTTGAGGAACTAAGCGTGCAGGCTATGAAAGCACCTGAAATAGACTTAGAGATAGATAGGAGGAGCATTGAGCTATCTAAAGAGAGCGCAGTCTTAGATGGCCACCTTACGGCATGGGTATTGAAGGATCTAGCCAATGTTAAGGTACTCATAACAGCCGATCTATTAACTAGAGCTAT
>CALKYD010000119.1 GCA_938003605.1 uncultured Sulfolobales archaeon
GTGTTGACGAAGTCCTTCCAAGGAGTTGGAGATAGGGTGGCTGAAGAAGCTCTAGGGATGGCCGGCATAGATCCCGATAAGCCCTCCACTAAGCTCACCGATCAAGAGATAGTTAAGCTAGCGGCAGTGCTTAAGGGAATATCTATTGATGCACTTGCCAGGGCAAGGGAATCAACTAAGGCTACTACTGTAGTAGACATGTTGATTGAGCTTGAAGTGCCTGCTACTAGAGATGCCTTAGCTAAGCTGCTCAGTGAGCTAAAAATAGATCCTTTCTCCGACCCAAGGGGCTTAAGCGATGAAGCCATTGAAGCCATTTATAGAGGAATAGCGAAGCTATACCCTAAGATAAGGCCTCCCTCACCTAAAGCCCTCTCACCCCTCGGAGAGGAGATCATTGAAGCAGGCCTTAGGAAAATCTTTAACCCAGAGTTTGTTAGAGCTGTTTCAAGAAGGCCGAGGGTTTATCAAGGCCATCCATTCATTGTTGAAGCAGCTGTAGCCTACGGCGGTGGAGTGCCTTCATCTAGTGAACCCACGTTGCTTAGATACGCAAATAAGATACCCCTACTCTACGATGAGAGAGCTGATGTATCGTGGAAAGTTATTGAAAAGATCAACTGGGAGCAGTACAACATAGCTATGCCGGCCCCCATAATTGTACTTACTCACGTATGCAGCACTAAGGTCCCATTTAAAGGCGTTGGTAAAGAGAGTGTCGCAGACGTGCCTGAAGTAGAGAGGGAGCTCAGCCTAGCCATTAAAGAAGCTCTAAGGGCTCTGAGGAGCTACCTCCTCCACAGAATGAAGGAGGAGCTAGCTAAAAAGAAGGCTTTAACTCTAATTAAGTACGTCCCTGAAGTAGCGATCAACTTATCTAAAATGACTGGAGGAGATGGAGTTAGAGGGCTCATCGAAGACAGGCTAGTGGAGATCATTGCTAGGAAGACCTCCATCGACGTCAGCTACTTGAAGGAAGTAGTTAAGAGAGTAAGGATAGGTATTTAGGTGGTTTAATGAGTCGCGAATCATTCTCACGAATAGATAGAGAGGCTAGAGAGAAGGGAATGAAGATATTGAAGGAGAAGTTCGAGGAAGTAGTGAGGCAAATAATTAGCAATGAGCCTCCTACACTGATAATCCCCAGGAGGACTCTGACTAACACTATATACGACCCTGAGAAGAAAGTCCTGCTGCTAGGCCCTGAGTTAATGAGGAGGAGCTTCATTGACTTAAATGAAGCTAAGAAATTCATGCAGACTACCCTCATGGCTTCAATAATATATGATGCATTGGCTAACAACGAGTATCCAACAATACGCGACCTCTACTATAGAGGGAAGCACTCAATAATTCTGCATGATAGGGAAGTGAGGGAAGTTGAATCTACTTGGGATGATCAGAGGGAGAGCGATGGAATAATAAGGGATCTAGAGGTATACCTAGGTTTACTTAGAGAAGAGCTCCTCATACTTAGCAAGGAGAAGGGCAAAGTCGTCGGGGACATGAGGATTAGGAGTGGGGACGACGTCATAGACTTAAGTAGAATGGGGCATGGAGCATACTCCATTGAGCCAACCCCAGACTTCATAGAGTTCATAGATGTAGACGCTGAATACGTTCTAGTAGTTGAAAAAGACGCTGTATTTCAACAACTACATAGATACGGCTTTTGGAGAAGGAATAAAGCCATATTAGTTACAAGCGCTGGCCAGCCGGATAGAGCTACTCGAAGGTTTGTTAGAAGGCTTAGTGAAGAGCTAAAGCTACCAGTATACGTACTTTGCGATAGCGTGCCTAGAGATGAAGTAGTTGTTTTAAGGAATCCTGAGACTGGGGAAGTAAGCGTGGGTCCTATTGAAGAGCTGATTAAAGAGTACTTTAAGGAAGGCGAGGTTGAGAGAGCCACGATCAACCTGGAAGTACTCTCGTGGAATTCCGTGAGCAACTCCATTGAGTGGAGCCCCATAGCCTACGCTTATAGGCATAGAGTCTTCGATAGAATTCTTGCATTGAAGACCGATACGCGGGGAGTTATTAGAGTGACTAAGGCCCACTCAATCTTTGCGTTACGCAATGGAGTGGTTAAACCAGTTCCAGCAAAGGATCTTCGTCCAGGGGACTATGTATTAATAGCGAGGAGACTGCCCCCTCTCCAGCCACATACCTTTAACAACTGTGTAGTGCTTAGTGAGGAATTTGCTTGGCTCACAGGGCTTTTAACGCTTAGAGGAAGCATTAACTCGGGGCGCCTCTACATAGATCTAAGTGATCTAAGTACTCCATTGATCGGGAGAGCGATGAGCGCTTTGCGCAAGCTAGGCTTAGAGAAGTTCGCTAAGACAGGCAATCAATTAGTTGAGCTAGTGCTCAATGAAGTAGATCAGGGGTTCGTGAGAGTACTTAGGGATGCTGTTGAAAGGAAGATCATTGCTAGGGAAATAGTTAATTCGCCTAGCTCAATTAAGCTGGCGTACGTAAGTGGACTCATTGAAGCATCTGGAGGGGCTATCAGTAATGAAGTAACTATTTCACTGCGCGACGGCGTTCTCGCAAAGCAATTAGCGCTGCTACTCCTCTCAACTGGAGCTGAGCTAGTGGTGAGTAGTGATGGCAGTACGGTGGAGATGAAGGCTACTCTAAGTAGTGGGAGTAGCCAGGCGTTACTAGAAGACTCCCCGCTGGGCGTTGACTTAGCTAAAATTATTGAAGTGAATGAAGAGGATTACACAGGCTACGTATATGACTTCGCTGTTCAAGGAACAAACTCATTTGTGGGAGGCTATGGAGTCGTATACCATAACTCTGATCCTTATGGATTCTACATCTATAGTGTTTTCAAAGTTGGCTCCATAACTTTATCCTATGAGAGTGAAAGACTTTCTACGCCAAGCGCTAAGTTCATAGGCGTAATGCCCACCGACGTGTTTGGGGACTCCATCGCCAGGAAAGCCGAAGATTTGAGGAGTTTGGGAGAAGCACTCTATGACTCAATGGCTAAATTGCCTGAGAAAAAACCATACCTTACCCCCGATGAAAGGAGGAACTACGTAATAAGAGCGAAAGTTAGAGATGTTGAGAGAGCTGTAGAGCTAGT
>CALKYD010000120.1 GCA_938003605.1 uncultured Sulfolobales archaeon
AGAGCGGTGTAAGGCTTGCGTTAAGTGATAGGAGCAGTGGGCTTATAGAGATATCGTTTATTAATGCTTTTGGAGAATTAGTTGGACCAGTAATTAAAGTGGGTAAGGTAAGGTTATTTGAAGGTTAAGGCGAGGATAGGCATTAAGCACGAGGATCTGGGGCTGCTTAAAGCAATCCATGAATCACTCGCGCCTGAATCAAAGAGCCTTCCATCAAATGAGTGCAGCTTAAAGCACAAGCTTCTCGGAGATCTATTAGAAATAGAGTTTGATTGCGATAGGGTAAATATTTTAAGAGCCCTTCTAAATAGCTACTTAGGAGTGTTGTCCAGCATAATGGAGTGTGTGGAGGAAGCTCGGAATGTCGGTAGAGAGTCTACCTCCAGAAGTGAGGCAGAAGGCAGTTAAATACGATAGCTTAAGGAACATGCTGCTTAAACTAGAGGCAGAGTTAAGAGCAGCTGAAAGCGAGCTTAGGGAAGTCAACGAGATCATGGATACTTTAAAGAATTTGCCTGAAAACATTGAGGTATATAAGTCAGTAGGCCACGTCTTGATCAGGGAGAGCAAGGACTCTATATACAGGGAGCTTGAGGAGAGAAAGGAGCTTCTCACAATAAAGCTACAGAAGTACAGGAATCAAGTAGAAGTACTGAGGAAGCAGGTTAGTGAAAGCGAGAAAGAGCTCAGGGAATCTCTTGAAAAACATGGGATAAGCTTTGAGCAAGGCTCGTAGGAGAGCTAAGACCATAGGGCTGGACTTAAGTAAGCTTACGCCAGAAGTAGTTGAGAAAATAGCTGTAGAAGCTCAGGAACGCGCTTTCAACAGCTTAAGCAAGGAGCTAGGAGATCTCTGTGATGCAGAGCTATCCATATCGATAACTGTGTCAAGTGATTTAGTGACAGTAGCTCTCGATGTATCTACTGTGGAGGCAGGAGGTAGATCTGCTTACTGTAGTAATATAATTGAAAGCGTTGTTAAAGACGTTGGAGCATTCATTGAGAAAAAGCTCATGGAGTATAGGGCTGCGGAATGAATGCTAGATCTAATTAATGTCGCTAAGCTCCAGGCCCATGTTTTCACTTAATCCACTAACCCTTAGGTAGAGGTATTGCAACTACTGCTTGAGGAATTGAGACAGTTATAGTTACTATAGATACGTTGTTAAGCTGCTTAGGCACAGTCATTGTAATGCTCTGCCCTGGGCCTAATGCTATGGGCAGCAGCTTGCTTAACTCGCCGCTGCCTCCATTGGTGTCTGCAAACGTCAATCCGCTATACGTCGCGTTGTTTCTTGACGCTATAACGTAAGTGCCGTCACTATAGACTATCACTACTCCTGTTAAGAGAACTGCTTCATGGTAGTTGCTTCTTAAAGTTATTATTAAGTTGTCGCTGTCCTCAATCCACTTTCCATCCATGGACTTAGCTACGTTCACTACGCTAGCTTTGGAGAACAGTACGTCTGTGAGCTCACTTACGTACTCAAGGGTTCTTGAGACTGTGGATATGAAGAACGTTGTATAGGCTACTAATATAGCTAGAGCTATAGCTGCTCCAACAACAGTGCTTATGGACTTCATTCTACTGCATTCGGCTTGCATAAGCTTCAATAACTCCCCCCTCGTAAGTTAACTTAACTAATGTAAAGTTGGCTGGCCCTATGCTGCAAGTGATTACTTCTATGCAGAGGGGTTCCACTACGTGTCCTTCAATTATTCCTCCATTTATGTTGCAGTAGCTTGTAAAAAGGCTTTCATTTATGTAAATGCCGTATAGTTTCACTGGGTAGTTGTTTGAAGCAATTACTAACCTTAGTTCATCACCTGAAATGTACGCTGCAGCTATATCGAGTGCTTGCCTTACTAAAGCCTCTGATTCAATGATTTTCCTGGAAATCCTTTGTTCAGTTATTGATATGAAGCTGTTGGCGTATATGAATAGAATGGACATGGATGAAAGAACTATTAGCGTAAGTATGACTGCAGAGAGCTGCTCACTAACGCCAGTTGATTGTGTACGCATTCAATGCACCAACTAAGTATTCTCTGTAGAAGCGATTAAAAGCGTATGAAAGCACGTAAAGTAGCTCTTCGCCACTATACGTGAAGCTTTAAACCAGCCTACATTCATAAGCATCTATAGGTGGAGTCGTTGAAGGCTGCAGTAGGCTCTGACGATAATTACTACATAGCTACTTTCATCGCTAAATACTTGGAGTCTAAGGGGATCAGCGTAGTGCCTGTTGGCGCACTAAAGACCGGCAGGCCATATCCATGGCCTGACGTAGGCTTTGAAGTAGGCATGCTCGTGTCTAGAGGTGAAGTAGACTTTGGAGTAGCAGTATGTTATACTGGAACAGGAGTCTCCATAGCTGCAAATAAAGTGAAGGGCGTTAGAGCAGCTTTAGTAACTGACGCTAAAAACGCTGCTGGCGCAAGATTATGGAATGATGCCAACGTACTAGCACTAAGTGCTAGACTTACGAGCGAGGAGCTAGCTAAGGAAATAATTGACTCATGGATTTCAGTTAAGGAAGCTGATCCAAGTGAGTGGGAAAACATAAGTAAGCTGAGAAAGCTTGATGAAGGGCGCTAGCGCATCTAAACCCCTAACAATAATACACTGCTAACACAAAAGTAGTGGTGCAGTGCTTTGAGCTTAGAGGGAGTAGTTGATCTACCGCTGCACGAAGGCCACGTACCAGTATGGCTTATAAAGTTAATGAAGAGGATGGCTAAAGCTATTGTAGAGATAATAGTTATTGAGGAAGGCCCAGGCAGTCTAATTAGAAAGCTGTCGAACCCACTTTGGTTTCAAGCATTAAACAACGTCATAGGCATGGATTGGGACAGCAGTGGTTCAACAACTGTGACTGCTGGAGTATTAAAGGAAGTGCTGTGGGAGACTCCTGAGCTAGGAGTATTGATAGTTGGAGGTAAGGGAGCTAGAGCTAGGAGGACTCCTGAGGAAATAGCTAAAGCTTCTGAAGCACTGAACATTCCATATAGCTTAGAAAAGCATTTAGTGAAGTGCTCTAGGCTTGCAGCTAAAGTTGACTCAGCTTTACTGCAGGACAGGTATGTGCTATATCACCACTCAATGGCTTTAAGTGAGAGAGGGGAGTGGTCCATTGTTCAACAAGGGATGAACACTTCACTTAAGTTAGCTAGAAGATACCATTGGTTAAATGCATCCTCCTTCACTATTGAGCCCCACGAAGGAATAGCAGGCTGTAGACATAGGAGTGTCCTCAACTTAGTCTCTAGAGAATCAATTAAGGTGCAGAAAGTACTGTTAGACCTAGTTAATGAAAGGCCTTCGAATGCCTTAAGCCTCTACACTGAGGCACTAGCTATAGCTAGCGGTATGAAACCTCTATCACTATACATGCTTGAAAGTAGTACAGGCGTAGTGGCTGAAGTAAATGACTTAACATACTATAGGCCTTTGCCAAAGCCGAACACGTTGCTGAAAAGCCTTAACTTAACTTACGAAGCCCACCCCCATGATGTAGAGGAACTGCTGTTAATTAAAGGAATTGGAGCAAGCACAATAAGAGCTCTAGCCTTGATAAGTGAACTAATCTTTGGGGAAAAGCCTAGCACTAAGGATCCAGTTACAGCACCTCTAGATCCATTTAAGTACTCTTACGCTATTGGGGGAAAGGATGGAGTTCCCTATTCAGTTAATAAAGAGGATGCTGAGAAAGTAGTTGCAACTCTTGAAGATATAGTTAGCTCAGCTAGGCTTGGGAGTAAGGAGAAGCTTCTAGCTCTGAAGAAGCTCAGGAAGCTCAAGCTATACTTTAGCAAATAATAAAGCATTTATTATCTAGTTATTTATTAATTTAGTAAAACATTTATAAACTAGTTATCCATGCCTTAAGAAGGTGGCCCCCTTGGAGTACGGCTATGATATAAAGCCGATTCCGCTGAAGGATAGAATGTATGGCTTCTCAGACATATATAGCATATGGTTTGGAGCAGGCATTAGCATAGCTGAGTTCTGGGCTGGCGCAGTACTCATCTACCCACTTGGACTTGATTTCCCAACGGCTCTTCTAGCCATTATCATTGGCCACTTGATCGGCAATGCCTTATTGAGCGCCATGGGATTAATAGGCTTTGTTAGCGGAGTTCCAACAATGGTCTTAACTAGAAGACCCCTTGGAGTTAAGGGCTCATACTTAGCCTCACTGCTGAACTACCTTCAGCTCGTAGGCTGGACTGCAGTAATGCTTATAGTTGGTGCACTAGCTATGAATAGAGTGTTCAGTGCTATATTTGAAGTAGACCTCTACTATTTGTGGATACTCATTCTAGGGACTGTGGTTGCTCTATGGAGTTTAAGTGGTCCGGAGAAGTGGAGGAGCTTAGAGAAGCTTTCTGCAGTAGCTCTTGCATTACTCTCGATATGGCTTGTAGCAACTATCGCAACTAACTATGACCTTGGGAGCATAAGCCGCCTTCCTACGACATTAAATGCAAAGTTCTGGATAGGTATAGATCTAGTGGTGGCAATGCCTATCTCGTGGGCTCCCTTAATAGCTGACTACACTAGGTTCTCTAATGATGGGAGAAGCGCTTTTCTAGGAAGTTACTTAGGCTACTTTGTCTCCAGCTCTCTCTTCTACATTCTTGGCGCCTTAAGCAACTGTATAGCAGGAGAACTGGATCCTATAGGGATAGTGGCGTTCTATGGACTAGGCATACCTGCTTTAATCATAATAGTCCTCTCCACTGTTACAACAACGTTTCTGGACGTTTATAGTGCTGCAATAACTGTAAAGAATGTCTTAAGTGGAGCTAATGTTAAGAGGCAAATAGTGTTAAGCAGCATTCTTGGAGTACTGCTAGCAATTGTCTTCCCAGTGCATCAATACGAATGGTTTCTTTTAATAATTGGCGGTGCGTTCACAAGCCTTACGGGCTTAGTTGTGGCAGACTTTATGTTGAATAAAGCAAAGTACTGGGGCCCGCCCGATAGCTGTGAGCGAGTGAGTGTCCCTGCTATAGCCATTTGGTTTACGGGCTTCTCGCTCTACATACTTCTAGCAATTACATCACTTATACCTGGCTTGACGATTCATGTTTTCAGTGAACTAGGATCATTAATGGGCTCATCTATAGTTACCGTAGTTACAGTCATGTCTCTATACATCATTTATAGGAAGCTTTGGGGATGATGTATGGTGAGCTTTAGGAAGACTATAGGTAAAGTAAGCAGGGAGTTATTCAACGACTTGATATTCAGAAATCTTGGAGCAATAGATCATGGGGTAGTTGTTGGACCTAGGTATGGCGTAGACTTTTCAGTGATTGAATTAGGGGATAAGGCGTTGATATTTGAAGTAGACCCAGTGTTCGTTGTCCCAGAATATGGGTGGGATAGAAGCTCTTGGTTTGCAGTGCACATACTTGCAAGTGATGTAGCTGTGTCAGGAGTTCCCCCGAAGTACTTATTCATAGATTTAAACCTGCCTTTATCTATGACTGATGAAGAGTTCAAAGAACTGTGGCTTGGCATACATAGGGAGTGCTTAAAGCTTGGCATAAGTATTGCCGGAGGCCATACAGGTAGATACGGTGGAGTAGATTACCCAATGATTGGCGGAGCAGTCATGATGGCCATAACTGATAAAGATAATTACGTCACTCCAGAAATGGCTAGGCCGGGGGACTTAGTGATAATGACTAAGGGCCCAGCTATAGAGACGGCGGGCATACTGGCAACAATGTTCCCGGAAGTTCTTGTGGAAAGCTATGGACCTGAGTTCGCTAATAGAGCGAAGGACATATTTTGGCTTCAAACAGTAGTATATGATTCACTGACGCTGGCTAAGCTTGGTTTAAGGACTGGCTTATCGGCAATGCATGATGCAACTGAATACGGCGTTTGGGGCGCCTTACACGACTTAGCTGAAGCAAGCGGCGTTGGGATAAGAATTTACGAGGACAGGCTATTCATTAGAAGCGACGTTGAGAAAGTCGTTAAGGCCTTCTCAGATTTCACCGGCATTACAAACGTAGACCCTTATGCATCAATAAGTGAGGGAACTCTAATAGCTACAGTTAAAAGAGATAAGGCTGAAGCAGCTGTGGAGCTCTTAAAGAACTCCGGAATAGATTCTTCAATAATAGGGGAAGTAGTTGATGGAGAGGGAGTTTACTTAGTGAGAAGCGATAACAGCGAGGTTGAAGTACCTATGCCAGTGCAGGACCCATTCTGGATACTGTTCTTCAAAACTCTCGAGATCATTAGGAGGAGGGGTAGTTGAAGAGGATTCCAACCGCACTAACTATAGCTGGAAGCGATAGTGGTGGAGGAGCAGGCATTCAAGCGGACTTAAAGACTTTTGCTGTAATGGGAGTACACGGCATGTCTGCAATAACTAGCATTACTGCGCAAAACACTAAGGAAGTGAGGGCTATACACGATATTCCGCCAGAAATAGTTGTAGCTCAAATAGAGGCTGTAGTAGATGATATAGGTGTTGATGCAGCTAAAACTGGGATGCTGAGCAACAGCAGCATCATTAATGCAGTTGCTAAAGCAGTTGAGAGGTATGGATTCCCACTAGTTGTAGACCCAGTTATAGTAGCTAAGTCAGGTGCTAGACTTCTAAGAGAGGAAGCCGTTGATGAATTATTGAAGAGGCTCATTCCTCTAGCTAAAGCTGTTACTCCAAACGTGTTTGAAGCCGAAGTCATTTCAAACACTAAGATAGCCAATTTAAATGATGCTAAGAGAGCGGCGCAAACAATAGTGGAGAACTATGGTTGTGAAGCAGCGATAGTTAAGGGAGGCCATGTTGAAGGAGAGTACTCCATTGATGTAATGTACTATCGTGGAACATTCTACGAATTCAAGGAGCCGAGGATCACGACTAAGAACACCCATGGAACTGGCTGCAGCTTCTCAGCTGCAATAACTGCTGGAATAGCTAAAGGTAAGGACTTAGTTGATGCTGTTAGAGCTGCAAAAGAGTTGATAACGTTAAGCATTGAATACAGCCTTGAACTCGGGGGAGGACATGGGCCGGTAAACCCCGTGGCCTACGTCATGATACCTGCTGAGAGGTATAGAGTACTTAGTGAAGTTGAGGCAGCAATAGCTTACCTATCTAATAACGGTGAATTAGTGAGCGAAGTAGTGCCTGAAGTAGGCAT